>JBILYA010000106.1:0-6868 GCA_044378065.1 Burkholderiales bacterium
CGCGGTAGTTCATGGTGTAGCGGCGCATCTCGGCGAACTGACTCCATTCGCCCATATTCCAGGCGACCACCACGAGAATGGCGGACAGTGCTGCCAGCGGCACGTGTTTGGCCAGCGGTGCGGCGACGAGGATGATGACCAGCAACGTCAGCGCGTGCACGATACCGGCGATCGGACCGAAGGCGCCCATGCGAACATTCGTGCTGGTGCGGGCGATGGCGCCGGTGGCGCAGAATCCGCCGAACAGCGGCGCCACGATGTTGGCGATGCCCTGCGCGATCAGTTCCTGGTTGGGATTGTGGCGGTCGTCGATCATATTGTCGGCGACGGTTGCCGACAGCAGCGATTCGATGGCGCCAAGCAGGGCAATGGCGATTGCCGGCGATACCAGATGGCGCAGCGTCTCCAGCGTCAGTTCCGGAAAGGCGAATCCCGGCAGTGACTGCGGGATGCCGCCGAATTTGCTGCCGATGGTTTCCACCGGCAGGCCGAGGATCGCAACCGCCAGCGTGCCGAACACCAGGGCGACGATCGGGCTGGGTACGATTCGCCATTTTTTCGGCCAGACGAGAATAAGGATCAGGCAGGCCAGGCTCAGGCCGACAGTCGGCCAGCTGATGGTGTGCAGTGCATGCCACAGCACGCGGATTTGCGCGAAAAATTCCGCCGGCAGTTTTTCGGTGGTGAGTCCGAGGAAATCCTTGAACTGCGACAGCAGGATCAGCACCGCGATGCCCTTGGTAAAGCCGCTGATTACCGAAACCGGAATAAAGCGGATCCAGGTGCCCATGCGCAGCAGGCCCATCGCCAGCAGCATCACGCCCGCCATCAGTGTGCAGATCAGCAGGTTGGCAACCCCGTAATTGACGACGATGCCGTAGACGATGACGATAAACGCGCCTGTCGGTCCACCGATCTGCACCCGCGAGCCGCCAAGCGCGGAAATGATGAAACCGGCAATGATTGCGGTGTAGATGCCGGACTCCGGTGTCATGCCGGATGCAATCGCAAACGCAATCGCCAGGGGCAGTGCAAGAATGCCGACGGTGATGCCGGAGAGGATGTCGGTGCGCAGGCGGGCGGCGGTGTACTCGCCGTACATTTCAAGCAGGCGCGGGCGGAACGCGGGCAAACGGATCATTGTGCTTCCTGGCTAAGGTTTGTGCCCCGGTTCAGTTGCTGCGGAACCGGCGCACCATGTCCTGATCCAGCTCGATGCCGAAACCAGGGCCTGTGGCGACCATCATCACTCCATTTTTGATTGCGGGGCGATTCACCCACATCTGCTGCCACACCGGATCGCGCTGCGGATCAGCGAAACATTCGGCGTAGGTGCCGTGGGGTACCGCGGCGAGCAGGTGACTGGCAATCTGCGCTTCTTCATGGTGGGCCATCGACAGTCCGGCGGCTGCAGCCATGCCGGCGGCGCGCAGCCAGTCGGTGACGCCGCCGCCTTCGGAAGCATCGTAGTTGATCAGGTCGATCGCACGCGCGTCAATCAGGCGGCGGATCGCGTGGCTGGTGATTTCACACTGGCCTGCGGTGATCGGCATCGCGATGGCCTGGCGTACGCGCGCCATCTGCGCGGCATCGTCATACCAGTGGCAGGGTTCCTCGAACCAGCGGATGTTGTACGGTTCGACCAGCCGCGCGAAGCGGATCGCGTCTTCAGCGACCCAGCCGCGGTTGGCGTCAACGCAGATAATGAAATCATCGCCCACAGCCTTGCGCGCAACGGCAACACGCTGTGCATCTTCTTCCGGCGACAGGCCGCCGACCTTGAACTTGCAACCGGCCATGCCGAAGTCGCGGTAGGACTCGATTTCGCGGGCAATGTCAGCGTGTGTCTTGCCCGGCATGTAATAACCGCCGATGGAAATAATCGGCAGATGGTCGGTATAGCCGCCGAGCAGTTCCCGAACCGGCTTGCCCAGCGCCTTGCCGGTGAGGTCCCAGATTGCGCAATCCATACTGGCGATGGCTTCCAGCAGCAGCTTTTTGTCGGCTGCGGAATGAGTCAGCGCAAACATGCGCTGCCAGGCGAGTTCGCGTTCGTAAATCGACAGGCCTTTGACGGCATTGAACAGCTCGTTCTGCACCATCGCGGCGATCTGCGGGCCGTGGGCGCGGTTGTCGCCGTTGTAAACCTCGCTGACCAGTCCTGCATCGGTGCGCAGCCGGGTGATCACGGTGGAACGCTTGAGCACGCTGTAGGTGGAGCCGCCGAAATTCCGGCTCAGGGGAATGTCGATGGCGATGGCTTCGACGGCAGTGATGCGCATCAGTATTCTTTCAGAGGGTAAGGATCAGCGCGCCGATCACGGCGGCAGTTGCAACGGAAACGAGGAATATCTGCCGGTCCCGCGGTGACCAGCCGGGCGCCAGCTGCGGCTGCACGGGCAGTTCTTGCGGCGGCAGGGTATCGGAGGCGATGACCATGGTGTCGATTTCGTGGCGGCTGACGCCGAAGGTGGCGGCCAGGGCATCCGGATCGGTGACGGCACCGGTCTGGACTGCGAGGCGCATTGTTGCTGCCATTGAATCAAAACCTTTCGCCAGTCCGCGCGCGGGCAGCGTATCGGCAACGCCGCCATCGGGTAGGGTGCTGTCATCCGCGCGCGACGAGGGCAGGGTGTCGACAAACGGGTCGGTCGGGTCCGGGATCATCCGCGGTGCCGTTGTTACGGCAGTCGCGGTCGTCGGGCTCACTGACATTCCCTGCTGGCGGCAGGCGCGCAGGTCGGCGGCTAATTCGGCGATGCCGGCGTAACGGTCTTCGGCGTTTTTGGCCAGCGCCTTCGCGATGATCAGGTCGAGCATTGCCGGTAGCGACCGATTGACGCTGCTCGGCGGCGGTGGCGTGAAATTGACGATCTGGAACATCAGTGAATTGACGTCGATGCCGTTAAACGGCGCCTGCCCGGTGACCATTTCGTAAAGAATCACACCCAGCGAGAAGGTGTCGGCGCGTGCGTCGCAGCGTTTGCCCAGCACCTGTTCCGGCGACAGATAGCGCGGTGAACCGAGAACGACGCCGGTCTGCGTGCGCACATCCGCCGTACGCATGCGGGCGATGCCGAAGTCGGTGATTTTCACCCGGCCGTCCTTTAGGATCATGATGTTGGCCGGCTTGACGTCGCGGTGCACCACCTCGTGAGCGTGCGCATACGCGAGGCCGTCGGCCACCAATGCAGCAATGTCCAGCGCGCGCTCCGGCGTGATTTCGTTGCCGGTAATGAGTTCCTTCAGTTCGCGGCCTTCAAGATACTCCATCGCCATATAGGCCAGGTCGCCGCTGCGGCCGATGTCGTAAATGATGACGATATTGGGATGGTTCAGGCCGCCGGCTGCACGCGCCTCGATGGTGAAGCGCTTTTCGTAGTGCTCCATCTCGCCGGGATCCAGCGCCATATTGATGGTCTTGATTGCGACCGTGCGTTCCAGCATCGGATCAACGGCGCGGTAGACCACACCCATCGCGCCGCGCCCGATCTCGGCGACGACATCGTAGCGGCCGAGTTGTGCGGGCTGAGTCATCTTCCTGCGGTTCTCAGCGGCCGCGCACGCTGCGGTAAACCGGACCCCATGTCGGGTGTCCTGCCTCGGCGGCGCTCAGTGAGAATTTCGGGTCAGCGGTAATCGCGTTGCTGAATTCCTGCCGGCACTGCGGGATGCGGTCGGTGACGCAGTAGATGAATGCCAGGTATTTATAGGCCCGCGCCTGGTCGGTGCGAGACGTCAGTCCGTTGAGCAGCGCGGACTGCAGTGTGCGCTGGGCCTGGGCGTAATTACCTTCTTCATATTGCGCGATGCCCGTTTTGAGGCGGGCTTCCGCACTGGGCAGTGCGGCTTCCTGGGATTTGGCGCGCTCCTTGTCGAAGTCCATCGAGTCGGAGAAGTCCTTCACGCTCTTTTGCACGGCTTCACAGCCGGTCAGCAGGGGAAGGATCAACAGCAGCAGGGCAAATGCTCGCATGACGGGTCTCATTGGAACTGATGCCGGATTCTAATCTCTTCGCCGGACTTGACGTCGACCAACTGTACATAAGAGGCGAAGCCGGGGTTACGGATCTCGATGCGGTGCGGGCCGGGTTTCAGTGCCATGTCGCGCAAAGGTGGCGCCACCCCCAGCTTGCGGTCATCCACATAAACCTCACCCCACGGCTGCACGTTCAGGCGCACGGTACCGGTTGCGGCATCGGCAACGGGTTCCGTTGCCGCGGATCGGGCTTCGGATTTGCGGGCCGGCTTGGCGGAAGCCGAAGGATCGGGTTTGCTGTCAGCTTTGGTTTTTGCCGGAGGATTTTTGATTTCAGGCACCGGTGCGGGGGTCGTGGCCTCGGCTTGCGCCACATCTGCTGCAGGTGCCCCGGGGGCCGGGGCCGGCTTGCGCAGTGTCATGCGCAAGGCAACGGATGTGCCGATGATCAGCATGACGGCCAGCATCGTGGCCAGCAGCGGGCGGCGCATCACGCCACTATGGGCAGTGGATGCCGTATTGCCGAGTTTTTCAAAGGCGGCGGCATGCGCGGCCTTTTTTCGCGGTAGACGCTGCGGTGCGGGCGCTGTGCCCAGTGCATAAACCTCATGCTCGCGCACATGTTTGTCGGTGCGCGAACCTTCGAAGGTGAAGAGATTGGCGTGCTCCGTCGACAGCGCGGCAACGACTTCATGATAGGAGCGCGAGGCCAATACCTGGTTTACTGCAGCGAATCCCATTACCCGCTGCGCGACATTGATGCCGTCGCCGATGATGTTGGGCTGGTTGTTGATGTCTTTGACCAGACGCACGGGGCCGAGATTGATGCCGGTGCGCAATTGCAGGGGACTGCCGGCGGCCAGTGCGTCGCGCAGTGCGAGGCCGAGGAACAGGCCATCTTCGGGGTCCCCCAGGAAGCTGACGGCGGCGCCGTCGCCGGTGTCGAGAATGATGCGGTCTTTGACGGGTACTTCGCGCAGCGAAGCGGCGAGCAGCAGATTGAGCTGATCCTTGATCCGCATCTGGTCTGCCACCGGCTTTTTCGAAAACTCGACGATGTCGATGAAGACGACGGTGCAGATGAAGTTGCGGTTGCCGCTCATGGTGTGGTGCTGTCTTTGGTCCGGTTTACTTGACCCGCATGCCCGGCTGGGCGCCGGAATCCGGGGACAGGATGAACAGGCCGGGCGCTTCGCCGCTGGCGGCGAGTACCATGCCTTCAGACATGCCGAATTTCATCTTGCGCGGCGCGAGGTTGGCGACCATCACCGTCAGGCGGCCGACCAGTGTCGCCGGGTCATAGGCCGACTTGATGCCGGCAAACACCTGTTTGGTGCCGAGTTCGCCTACGTCCAGCGTCAGCTTCAGCAGCTTGTCGGCGCCTTCGACATGTTCAGCGTTGGCGATGCGTGCGATACGCAAGTCGATTTTCGAGAAGTCGTCGATCGAGATGTGGGTCGGTTGGGCGGTTGCGGCTTCCACGGTTTTCTCCGTTGTTTTTTCGGCTGCCGGCTTGGCGGCGGGTGCTGAGGGTTTCAGGTTGTCGGTATTGGCGGCAACCAGAGCTTCGATCTGTTTGGGGTCAATGCGACCCATCAGGTGTTCGTAAGGTTTGACGCTGGCGGCGCATTGGTGGATGTCGGTCCAGTGCGGCTCGCCGGTAACGCCGAAAAAATCCCGTGCCTTTGCTGCCCGGTCCGGCATTACCGGGGTGATGTAGTAACTGAGGATTCTGAATGCATTCAGGCAGTCCGAGCAGATGGCATGCAAGGCCTTGTGCTGATCGGGATTGCGGGCAAGTTCCCAGGGTTTGGCCTTGTCCCAGTGTTGATTGACGATATCCGCGATGCGCATGACTTCCCGCACCGCCTTGCCGTATTCACGGTTTTCAAAATCGGCTGCGATGTTGTCCGCCGATGCAATCGCTACGGCGCTTGCCGGCCAGTTGACGGCGTCATCAGCGTGCACCGGCAGCAGCCGGCCCTCGAAGTGTTTGGCAACGAATCCGGCTGCACGGCTGGCAATATTGAAATATTTGCCGACCAGATCGCTGTTCACCCGTGCCACAAAGTCGTCGAGGTTGAGATCGATGTCTTCCATCGTCGGTCCCAGCTTGGCCGCGTAGTAATAACGGAGCCATTCCGGATTGAGTCCCTGTTCGATGTAACTGTTGGCCGTAATGAAGGTGCCGCGCGACTTCGACATCTTTTCGCCGTTGACGGTCAGGAAGCCGTGGGCATAGACGCGGGTTGGCGTACGGAAGCCGGCGTGTTCGAGCATTGCCGGCCAGAACAGTGCGTGGAAATAGAGAATGTCCTTGCCGATGAAATGCACCATCTCGGTATCGCCGCCGGGGCGCAGGAAATCCTGAAGCAGGCCATCACCGAGTTTTTTGCTGCGTACGTGATTGGTAAAGCTGGCGAAGTAACCGACCGGTGCATCCAGCCAGACATAAAAGAACTTTTTCTCGTCGGTGCCGGGAATCGGGAAGCCGAAGTAGGGTGCGTCGCGGGAGATGTCCCAGTCGGACAGCTTGCCTTCGCCGGCCTCACCGAGCCACTCCTTCATCTTGTTGGCGGCTTCGGACTGCAGGTGGTTATCGCCCTGGGTGTAGCGGCGCAGGAAACCCTCGCAGCGCGGGTCGGACAGCTTGAAGAAATGGTGTTCGGAAGACTTGCGCACCGGCTCCGCGCCGGACACCGTTGAATAGGGATTTTTCAGTTCGGTCGGGCTGTAGGTGGCACCGCAGACTTCGCAGGAATCGCCGTACTGGTCCTTGGCGCCGCATTTCGGGCATTCGCCCTTGATGAAGCGGTCGGGCAGGAACATTGCCTTGACCGGGTCATAGAACTGTTCGACCGGACGTTTGATGATCAGGCCGCCCTGTTC
>JBILYA010000401.1:0-2593 GCA_044378065.1 Burkholderiales bacterium
GAAATTGTCGAAGTCGCGCTTGTGTTCCTTCCACACGCGTTCGATCAGCTGCTCCGGCGTCAGGCCTTCGGATTCGGCGCGCAGCATCACCGGCGTGCCGTGGGTGTCGTCGGCGCCGACGTAGTGGACTTCCACGGGGGACCCGTCGTCATTCACCTGCATACGCTGAAAACGCACCCAGATATCGGTCTGGATGTACTCGACCAGATGGCCCAGATGAATGGCGCCATTGGCATAGGGCAGCGCGGAGGTGACGAGGATGCGACGTTGAGGCATGGATGCAGTCAGGTGAAAGTCGGTGAAAGAACAGCTGAATGAGGCTAAAGGATTGAATTATAACAACAAACTATCGGCACTTCGCCGTGGATTCAGTCACGGTTCCGTGTAAAGAGCTGTCGTGGACGAAAAAACCTTTTCCGACATGGGGTTGTGGTTGGTCGGGCAGGGGTATGCCGATACAATCGCGCCTCACCAAAGCAATCCGAATGGAACCCGAATCATGGCAATCACCGAACAGGACGTACAGAGCGCGCTGAAGCAGCTCGTCGATCCGAACACCAAAACCGACTACATCACCGGCAAATCGGCGAAGAACATCAAGGTTGACGGAAACAATGTCTCCGTCGATGTCCTGCTGGGTTATCCCGCGAAAAGCCAGGTCGAGCCGATCCGCAAGGAAATCACCGCCAAGCTGAAATCGCTGCCCGGTGTCGGCACTGTCACGGTCAACGTGACGATCAAGATTGTTTCCCATGCCGTGCAGCGCGGCGTGAAACTGATCCCCGGCATCAAGAACATCATCGCCGTCGCTTCCGGCAAGGGCGGCGTCGGCAAGAGCACGACGGCGGTGAATCTGGCGCTGGCACTGGCCGCCGAAGGCGCGACGGTCGGTGTACTGGATGCGGACATTTACGGGCCTTCGCAGCCGATGATGCTGGGCATATCCGGCCGGCCGGAATCCAAGGACGGCAAGTCGCTGGAGCCGATGGAAGGCCACGGCCTGCAGGCGATGTCGATCGGTTTCCTGATCGACACCGAAACACCAATGGTCTGGCGCGGTCCGATGGTGACCCAGGCGCTGGAACAGCTTCTCAATGAAACCAAATGGCATGACGTCGATTACCTCGTCGTCGACCTGCCGCCGGGCACCGGCGACATCCAGCTGACGCTGGCGCAGCGCGTACCGGTGACCGGTGCGGTGATTGTCACCACGCCGCAGGACATCGCGCTGATTGACGCCCGCAAGGGTCTGAAGATGTTCGAGAAGGTGGGTATTCCCATTCTCGGGATCGTCGAGAACATGTCGCTGCACATCTGCTCGAAGTGCGGTCATGAGGAGCATATTTTCGGCGAAGGCGGCGGTAACCGCATGGGTACTGACTACAACGTCGAGATGCTCGGCTCCCTGCCGCTGGACATCAATATCCGCCAGCATGCCGACTCGGGCAAGCCGACCCTGGTGAGCGACCCCGACGGCCGGATTTCCGAGATCTACCGCCAGATCGCCCGTCGCGTGGCGGTAAAGATTGCCGATAAGCAGCAGGACCACTCGGCGGCCTTCCCCAAGATCGTTGTCAAAAATACGTAATCTTTCCGCAGGGAAACCCTTTCGAATCCGCGGGATTCGGCGCTAAGATAGCGGCGTGCTGAATTCCGCGATTACCGCCCCATGCGCCGTTCCGGCGCGCAGCCGCCAGTGACGGCGCGGCGCCGTATCGCGTGTGCGCTGCCCGCGCGCCGCAGCCAGCTCATCCTTCAGTAGTTTTCCGACACCCACCTACTCCAGCAGAGGCATCATGCGCTTCCGTTTTCCGGTCATCATCATCGACGAAGACTTCCGTTCGGAGAATACGAGCGGCCTCGGTATCCGTGCACTGGCCAAGGCGCTGGAGGAGGAGGGCACCGAAGTACTTGGCGTCACCAGTTATGGCGATCTGTCATCGTTTGCGCAGCAGCAGTCGCGCGCTTCGGGCTTTATCCTGTCGGTAGATGACGACGATTTTTCGGCGCAGGAGCTGGAGTCGACCATCGGCGAGTTGCGTACCTTCGTCAAAGCGATCCGTTTCCGCAATGCCGATATTCCGATCTTTCTGTATGGCGAGACCCAGACTTCCCGCCACATTCCCAACGACGTGCTGCGCGAGCTGCACGGCTTCATTCACATGTTCGAGGACACGCCGGAATTTGTCGCGCGTTACATCGTTCGCGAATCGAAGTCCTATCTCGACAGCCTCGCGCCGCCGTTTTTCCGCGCGCTGACGCATTACGCGCAGGACGGATCCTATTCCTGGCACTGCCCCGGACATTCCGGTGGCGTGGCCTTCCTGAAAAGCCCGGTGGGGCAGATGTTTCACCAGTTTTTCGGTGAGAACCTGCTGCGAGCCGACGTCTGCAACGCGGTGGATGAACTCGGTCAGCTGCTCGACCACTCGGGTCCGGTGGCCGCTTCGGAGCGCAATGCGGCGCGCATTTTCAACTGTGACCATCTGTTTTTCGTCACCAACGGCACCTCGACCTCGAACAAGATGGTCTGGCATTCGGCCGTGGCGCCGGGCGACGTGGTGATCGTCGACCGCAACTGCCATGTCTCGAT
>JBILYA010000054.1:0-9355 GCA_044378065.1 Burkholderiales bacterium
CAATGACGTTCTCTTTCAGGCCGCGCAGTTCGTCGCGCTTGCCCATGATCGCCGCCTCGGTCAGCACGCGGGTGGTTTCCTGGAACGAAGCCGCAGAAATGAACGAATCGGTCGACAGCGAAGCCTTGGTGATGCCCAGCAGCACGTGTTCGTACTGTGCAGGCTGTTTACCTTCTGCTTCGATGCGCTCGTTTTCCTCGAACACTTCGGCACGCTCCAGCTGTTCGCCGGTGATGAAACGGGTATCAGCGGCATCAACGATATGCACGCGGCGCAGCATCTGGCGAACAATGACCTCGATGTGCTTGTCATTGATCTTCACGCCTTGCAGACGGTAAACGTCCTGCACTTCGTTACAGATGTAACGGGCCAGCGCTTCGACGCCGAGCAGGCGCAGGATGTCATGCGGATCAGCAGGGCCGTCGACAATGCTCTCGCCGCGATTCACCACCTGGCCGTCATGCGCCATCACGTGCTTGTCCTTGGCGATCAGGAACTCGTGGGCAACACCCTCGAGGTCGGTAATCACCAGACGCTGTTTGCCCTTGGTGTCCTTGCCGAATGAAACCGTGCCGGTAACCTCGGCCAGCATGCCCGCATCTTTCGGCGAACGCGCCTCGAACAGCTCGGCCACCCGCGGCAGGCCGCCGGTGATGTCGCGCGTCTTGGAGGTTTCCTGCGGAATCCGCGCCAGCACTTCGCCGACGCCGACTTCCTGGCCGTCACGCACGGTGATGATGCAACCAATCTGGAAGGTGATGTTCACCGACTGATCGGAACCGGCGATCTTGATTTCCTGGCTGTTGGCATCAAGCAGTTTGACCTGCGGACGAAGACCTTTGGCCTGTGCACTGCCGCGACGCTTCGGATCGACCACCACCAGCGTCGACAGGCCGGTGACCTCGTCGATCTGCTTGGCAACGGTAACGCCCTCTTCGACGTTTTCGAATTTGATGCGGCCGGCGTACTCGGTAATGATCGGACGGGTATGCGGGTCCCACGTTGCCAGAATGTGCCCCGGCTTCACTGTCTCGCCGTCACGAGC
The DNA here is from genome assembly GCA_044378065.1 of Burkholderiales bacterium. Classification (GTDB taxonomy): domain Bacteria; phylum Pseudomonadota; class Gammaproteobacteria; order Burkholderiales; family SG8-41. Next base: position 1,046 of record JBILYA010000054.1, read on the forward strand.
CAGCAGCAGCGCGCCGTAAGGCACCTTGTGACGCTCGCGCTCGCGGTTGGCTTCGTCGTGGATCATGACTTCGCCGTTACGCGAAATCGCTACCAGTTCGCCGCGCGTGTTGGATACATAACGCATACCTGCGGAGTAACGCACAACACCGGCCGACTTGCTGTCGACCTGGCTGACTACTGCGGTACGTGATGCAGCACCGCCGATGTGGAAGGTACGCATCGTCAGCTGGGTGCCCGGCTCGCCGATCGACTGCGCAGCGATCACGCCAACCGCCTCGCCGATGTTGACCACGGCGCCACGACCCAAGTCCCGGCCATAACAACGTGTGCAAAGACCGTAGCGCGTAGCGCAGGTCAGCGGGGTGCGAACCTTGATTTCGTCAATGCCGGCGGCCTCAATGGCATCCACCACATCTTCGTCGAGCAGTGTATTGGCTTCGAACAGCGTCGCACCGTTTTCCGGGTTGACGACATCCGCAGCGGCCACACGGCCGAGAATGCGCTCGCGCAGGCTCTCGACAACCTCACCGCCTTCAACCAGCGCCTTCATGACTACGCCGTTGTCCGTGCCGCAATCGTCTTCGGTCACCACCAGATCCTGGGTCACGTCGACCAGACGACGTGTCAGGTAACCCGAGTTAGCGGTTTTCAGCGCCGTGTCGGCCAGACCCTTACGGGCACCGTGGGTCGAAATGAAGTACTGCAGAACGTTCAGGCCTTCGCGGAAGTTCGCGGTAATCGGCGTCTCAATGATCGAACCGTCCGGCTTCGCCATCAGGCCGCGCATGCCGGCCAGCTGGCGAATCTGCGCCGCGGAACCGCGGGCGCCGGAGTCGGCCATCATGTAAATTGAGTTGAAGGATTCCTGCATGACAGGAGCACCCTTCTTATCGAGGCGCGGTTTCCACTCGCGGGTCTTTGCGACCCACTCCACCACAGGCTCGACGCCAAGCTGCTCCATCATCGCCTTGGCGACGAGGTCGCCAGCGCGGCCCCAGATATCGACCACTTTGTTGTAACGCTCACCCTGAGTCACCAGACCCGAGGTGTACTGCTTTTCGATTTCCTGAACTTCTTTTTCAGCCTCGCCGATGATGACGTCTTTCTGCTTCGGCACCAGCATGTCGTCGACCGCAATCGACAGACCGGCGCGCGTTGCCATCGCAAAACCGCCGTACATCAGGCGATCCGCAAAAATCACCGTTTCACGCAGTCCGCAGCGGCGGAAGCTGGCGTTGATGATCTTCGAGATTTCTTTCTTTTTCAGCGCCTTGTTGATGAACTCGAAGGGCAGGCCCACCGGCAGGATTTCCGACAGCAGGGCACGGCCGACCGTGGTCTGGTAGCGCGTCAGTTTTTCACGCTTGTTGCCGTTCTCGTCGAGTTCAAGTTCGCGGATCCGCACATGAATGCGGGCGCTGATTTCGACCTGGCCGGTTTCGTAGGCGCGCGACACTTCGGCGACGTTGATGAACAGCGAATCTTCGCCCTTGGCACCCTGCTTTTCGCGGGTGGTGTAGTACAAGCCGAGCACGATATCCTGCGACGGCACAATGATCGGATCGCCGTTCGCGGGCGACAGCACATTGTTCGACGACAGCATCAGCGTGCGCGCTTCCATCTGCGCTTCGAGCGACAGAGGAACGTGAACAGCCATCTGGTCACCGTCAAAGTCGGCGTTGAAGGCCGCGCAGACGAGCGGGTGCAACTGAATGGCCTTGCCTTCGATCAGCACCGGCTCAAACGCCTGGATGCCCAGACGGTGCAGCGTCGGTGCACGGTTCAGCATGACCGGATGTTCGCGGATCACCTCTTCGAGGATGTCCCAGACGATCGGCTCTTCGCTTTCGACCATGCGCTTCGCCGCCTTGATGGTGGTGGCGAGACCCATGACTTCCAGCTTGTTGAAAATGAAGGGCTTGAACAACTCGAGCGCCATTTTCTTCGGCAGACCACACTGGTGCAGGCGAAGCTGCGGACCGACCACGATGACCGAACGGCCCGAGTAGTCGACGCGTTTGCCCAGCAGGTTCTGGCGGAAACGACCGCCCTTGCCCTTGATCATGTCTGCGAGCGATTTCAGCGGACGCTTGTTGGCACCGGTCATCGCCTTGCCGCGACGGCCGTTGTCGAGCAGCGAGTCAACCGCTTCCTGCAGCATGCGCTTCTCGTTGCGCACGATGATTTCCGGCGCTTTCAGTTCGAGCAGACGCTTCAGGCGGTTGTTGCGGTTGATAACGCGGCGATACAGGTCATTCAGGTCGGAGGTCGCAAAGCGGCCACCATCCAGCGGCACCAGCGGACGCAGTTCCGGCGGCAGCACCGGCAGCACTTCCATGACCATCCAGTCGGGTTTGATGCCCGACTTCTGGAAGGCCTCAAGCACCTTCAGGCGCTTGGCGATTTTCTTGATCTTGGTCTCGGAGCTGGTCGCCTCAAGGTCGGCGCGCAGCGTTTCGATTTCGCGACCGAGGTCGAGGCTGCGCAGCAGCGCACGAACACCTTCCGCACCCATCGCAGCACTGAAATCGTCGCCGAACTCTTCGACTTTTGCCAGATAGTCGTCTTCCGTCATCAGCTGGCAGCGCTTGAGCGGGGTCATGCCGGGATCGGTCACGACATAAGCTTCGAAATACAGCACGCGTTCGATGTCGCGCAGCGTCATGTCGAGCACCATGCCCAAACGCGACGGCAGTGACTTCAGGAACCAGATGTGGGCAACCGGGCTGGCCAGCTCGATGTGACCCATGCGTTCGCGACGCACCTTAGACAGCGTTACTTCAACGCCGCACTTCTCGCAGATCACGCCACGATGTTTCAGGCGCTTGTATTTGCCGCACAGGCACTCGTAATCTTTGGTCGGTCCGAAAATCTTGGCGCAGAAGAGGCCGTCGCGTTCGGGTTTGAACGTGCGGTAGTTGATGGTCTCAGGCTTCTTTACCTCGCCATACGACCATGAACGGATCTTCTCGGGCGAGGCCAGCCCGATCTTGATCGCGTCAAATTCTTCTTCCTGCGTAACCTGTTTGAACAAATCAAGCAGTGCTTTCATCGCAAACTCCTAGGTAATCTGTCAGTGCTGTCTGTGCTGCGCTGTTCTGCGAGAGCCGGTTCTGCGGAAACGGGTTTCACCCGCCTCCGCATTCGTTTTCAGTTCAATAACGGTTGTGGTCGAGGTCGATGTCGATCGCCAGCGAGCGGATTTCCTTGACCAGCACGTTGAACGATTCCGGCATGCCGGCCTCGATGCGGTGGTCGCCCTTGACGATGGACTCGTACACCTTGCGACGGCCTTCCGTGTCGTCCGACTTGACCGTGAGCATTTCCTGCAGCACGTACGCCGCGCCGTAGGCTTCGAGTGCCCAAACTTCCATCTCGCCGAAACGCTGACCGCCGAACTGCGCCTTGCCGCCCAGCGGCTGCTGGGTCACCAGGCTGTACGGTCCGGTCGAACGTGCGTGCATCTTGTCATCGACCAGGTGATGCAGCTTCAGCATGTGCATGTAGCCAACCGTCACCGGGCGTTCAAAGGCATCGCCGGTGCGTCCGTCGTACAGCGTGACCTGCGTCTTGCCGGGCGTGAAACCAAGCTTCTTGGTCTTCGCATCATCGTTCGGGTAAGCCAGGTCCAGCATCTGCCGGATTTCGACTTCCGTCGCGCCGTCAAACACCGGTGTCGCAAACGGCACACCCTTGCTCAGGTTGGCCGCCATTTCCATGACTTCCTCATCCTTCAGCGCATCGAGGTCGACCGGCTTGCCGTTGGTGTTGTAAACCTTGTCCAGCATCTTGCGCACTTCGGCAACCTTGGCTTGCGCCTTGATCATTTCGCCGATGCGGATGCCGAGACCCTTGGCTGCCCAGCCCAGGTGGGTTTCGAGAATCTGGCCGACGTTCATCCGCGAAGGCACGCCCAGCGGGTTGAGAACGATGTCGACCGGAGTACCGTCAGCCATATGCGGCATGTCTTCCACCGGGGTGATCTTGGAGATCACGCCCTTGTTGCCGTGGCGGCCGGCCATCTTGTCGCCGGGCTGCAGCTGGCGTTTGACCGCCAGGTAAACCTTGACCATCTTCTGCACGCCGGGCGGCAGTTCGTCTCCGCTGGTGAGCTTTTTCTTCTTCTCATCATAGGCTTTGTCGAATTGCAGCTTGGTCTGCGCGAGGCTTTCCTTGATCTGCTCCATCTGCGCAGCAGACTCTTCGTTCGACAGGCGGATATCGAACCAGCTGTGGCGCTCGACCTCAGCCAGGTAGGCCTTGGTGATTTTCGCACCCTTCGCCAGCTTCTTCGGGCCGCCGTTGGCGGTCTTGCCGTTGAGCAGACGCTCCAGACGTTCGAAGGCGTCGTTTTCAACGATGCGCAGCTGGTCGCCGAGGTCTTTCTTGTAACGCTTCAGCTCGTCGTCGATGATCTGCTGGGCGCGCTTGTCGCGCTCGATGCCTTCGCGGGTGAAGACCTGGACGTCGATCACCGTGCCGGACATGCCCGAGGGCACGCGCAGGCTGGTGTCTTTCACGTCAGAGGCTTTTTCACCGAAGATCGCGCGCAGCAGCTTCTCTTCGGGCGTCAGCTGGGTTTCGCCCTTCGGCGTCACTTTGCCGACCAGCACATCACCGGCCTCAACTTCGGCGCCGATGTGGATGATGCCGGATTCGTCGAGGTGGCCCAGCTGCGATTCCGACAGATTCGAAATGTCGCGGGTGATCTCTTCCGGTCCGAGCTTGGTGTCGCGAGCAACAACCGACAGCTCTTCGATGTGAATCGAAGTAAAACGGTCATCGGCAACCACGCGCTCGGAGATCAGGATCGAGTCTTCGAAGTTGTAACCGTTCCAGGGCATGAACGCGACCAGCATGTTCTGACCGAGGGCCAGTTCGCCCATATCGGTCGAAGCGCCGTCTGCCACCACGTCGCCGCGGGCGATGTGGTCGCCGACTTTGACCAGCGGACGCTGATTGATGTTGGTGTTCTGGTTGGAACGCTGATATTTGACCAGGTTGTAGATGTCCACGCCGACTTCACCGGCCGAGGTTTCGTCGTCGTTCACGCGCACCACGATACGGCCTGCGTCGACGTAGTCAACGATGCCGCCGCGGCGAGCCTGCACGGCCGTGCCCGAGTCCACAGCAACCGTGCGCTCGAGACCCGTGCCGACCAGCGGCTTTTCAGCGCGCAGGCAGGGAACAGCCTGGCGTTGCATGTTCGAGCCCATCAAGGCGCGGTTCGCGTCGTCGTGCTCAAGGAAAGGGATCAGCGAAGCGGCAACCGACACGGCCTGCGCCGGCGCCACGTCCATGTATTCGATGCGGTCCGGACCGGACAGCGCGAATTCATTGTGGTGACGGCACGACACCAGCTCGTCGGCAAATTTGCCGTGTTTGTCGAGCGCGGCGTTCGCCTGCGCGATCACGTACTTGCCTTCTTCGATCGCCGACAGGTAATGGATCTCGTCGGAAACCTTGCCGTCCTTGACCAGACGATACGGCGTCTCGAGGAAACCGTATTCGTTGGTGCGGGCATAGATCGCCAGCGAGTTGATCAGGCCGATGTTCGGACCTTCCGGCGTCTCGATCGGGCAGACACGACCGTAGTGGGTCGGGTGCACGTCGCGCACTTCGAAGCCGGCGCGCTCGCGCGTCAGGCCGCCCGGTCCAAGGGCCGAAACGCGGCGCTTGTGGGTAATCTCCGACAGCGGGTTGGTCTGGTCCATGAACTGCGACAGCTGCGAGGAGCCGAAGAATTCGCGGATCGCCGCCGAAACCGGCTTGGCGTTGATCAGGTCATGCGGCATCAGGTTTTCGGACTCGGCCTGCGACAGGCGCTCACGCACCGCTCGCTCGACACGTACCAGGCCGGCACGGAACTGGTTTTCCGCAAGTTCGCCGACCGAACGCACACGTCGGTTGCCGAGGTGATCGATATCGTCGATCTCGCCCTTGCCGTTGCGCAACTCGACGAGGATCTTGATCACGGCAACGATGTCGTCAGGCGACAGCGTGCTGGCGCCGGTCAGCTCGGAGCGGCCGACGCGACGGTTGAATTTCATACGGCCGACAGCCGACAGGTCATAGCGATCTGCCGAGAAGAACAGCCCGTTGAAAAGCGTCTTCACAGCGTCTTCGGTCGGCGGCTCGCCGGGGCGCATCATGCGGTAGATCGCCACCTGTGCAGCCAGCTGCTCGGCGGTTTCGTCGATGCGCAGCGTCTGCGAGATGTACGGACCCTGGTCGAGATCATTGGTGTAGATCGTCTCAACGCTTTCGATACCGGCTTCGCGCAGCTTGATCAGCAGGTCTTCGGTGATTTCGTCGTTGGCGTTGGCTACCAATTCGCCGGTCGACTTATCGATGACGTTATGCGCCAGCGCGCGGCCGAGCACGAAGTCTTCGGGCACGTCCAGACGCTTGAGGCCGGCGGCTTCCATGTCGCGCACATGCTTGACGGTGATTCGCTTGTCCTTGGCGACAATCAGCTTGCCGCCTTTGGCGGTGATGTCGAAACGGGCGGTCTCGCCGCGCATGCGTTCCGGCTTCAGTTCGAATTCAATACCGCCCTTGGAGATATGGAAGGTGTCGAATACGAAGAATTCCTTGAGGATCTGCTCGGCGGTGTAACCCAGCGCCTTCAGCAGGATCGTCACCGGCATCTTGCGGCGACGGTCAACGCGGAAGTACAGGTAGTCCTTGGCGTCGTATTCGAAGTCCAGCCAGGAACCGCGGTACGGAATGATCCGCGCCGAGAACAGCAGCTTGCCGGAGGAATGGGTCTTGCCGCGGTCGTGCTCGAAAAACACGCCCGGCGAACGGTGGAGCTGCGACACGATCACGCGCTCGGTGCCGTTGATGACGAAGGAACCGGTGGTCGTCATGAGCGGAATCTCGCCCATATAGACTTCCTGCTCTTTCACTTCCTTGATCGTCGGCTTGGACGCTTCTTTGTCCATGATCGTCAGGCGCACCTTGGCGCGCAGCGGCGCGGCAAAGGTCAGACCGCGCTGCTGACATTCCTTGACGTCGAACGGCGGCATGCCGAGCGCGGAGCTGACGAACTCGAGGCGCGCATTCTTGGAATGGCTCTCGATCGGGAAAATGCTGGTGAACGCGGCCTGCAGGCCTTCATTCTTGCGCCCGTTGGCAGGCGTGAACTCCTGCAGGAACGCCGCAAACGACTCGATCTGGGTCGTCAACAGATACGGCACCTGCAAGACGCTTTCGCGTTTCGCGAAACTCTTACGGATGCGCTTCTTTTCGGTGAATGAATAGGCCATGTCCACTCCGGTGCAGAGTCAGAAAGTCAAACGCTGCAGACCACCATCGCATGCTGCGCGGGATGGCCTGCCGCTTTTGACCTGTAGTGCATTAGTCAAAAGGCGCCGGCGGTTTTACTGCCGGCGCAAGGTCTTGCAATTGCTTTACTTGATCTCGGCAGTGCCACCGGCTTCGGTGATCTGCTTGGCGATCGCGTCGGCGTCGGCTTTCGAGACGCCTTCTTTCACAGCCTTCGGAGCGCCGTCAACCAGGTCCTTGGCTTCTTTGAGGCCCAGGCCGGTCACCGCACGCACCACTTTGATGACGTTGACCTTGTTGGCGCCGGCGTTCGTCAGATTGACCGTGAACTCGGTCTTCTCTTCAGCAGCAGCGGCACCGCCACCGGCAGCCGGGGCTGCAACGGCAACAGCGGCGGCAGCGGCCGACACGCCAAACTTCTCTTCCATCTCTTTGATCAGCTGGGACAACTCGAGCACCGTCATACCGGCGATTGCGTCGAGGATTTCTGCTTTGGCTACAGCCATGTCGTTCTCCTGAATCCTAAAATATTAATAAAAACAATAAGTTACGATTGTGCGGCGAGTGCAGTCCGAAGACCGCAGACTCACGCCGCCTGCTTTTCTTTCTGATCCCGCACTGCAGCCACACCGCGCACGAACTTGGTCGGCACCTCGTTGAGGGTCCGGACAAATTTCGCGATCGGGGCCTGCATCGTTCCCAGCAGGGTCGACAGCAGCTCCTGACGGCTGGGCATCTTGGCGAGCACCGCAACTTCCTTGGCACTCATCAAAACATTCGGCATTGCGCCGCCCTTGATCACGAGACGCTCATTACCCTTCGAAAACTCGTGCAGCAACTTGGCGGCAGCCACCGGGTCGCTCGAAATGCCATAGGCCAGCGGACCAACCATCTGGTCAGCCAGAGCCTTGAACGGCGTTTCGGCAACGGCGCGGCGCGCCAAGGTATTCTTCAGAACGCGGAAGTACACGCCCGACTCGCGCGCTTTTTTGCGCAGTTCGGTCATGTCACCCACGGG
>JBILYA010000185.1:0-5000 GCA_044378065.1 Burkholderiales bacterium
GTCTGTCCTATGGTAGGGTCAGTTGCAGTAACGGGAATCGGTAGTCGCCGAGACCTTGGGGTCGCACAACTTGGGCGCGCCGCCGGTCGAGATCAGGATCCGCAGGCAGCGTGCGGTACCGTTGGTGGTATCAAGATGTTCGCAGGTCATCGCGTTGTGGGTGAAATCAATCTGCGTGATGCCGGTGCCGACGATGCGGCCGATGCCATTGAATACGATCGACGAACTGCTGGTGGCGGCAACGGTGACCTTGGGGTATCCGTCAGAGGACGATTGTTTCCGGTAAGTGCGCGGTGTCGTGGTTTCGGATGGAGCGACTTCGCACGCGCCTGCCGGATCATCCAGGCTGACAATCCAGGAACCGCTGCTCTGGCTGAGGGCGCAACTGGATGTCAGCGTGGTGACAAACTGGAAGCGGACCGGCGTATTGCGGCGGATGGCTTCCGATTTGGCCTGGGTGATTCCGGTCAACACGGTTTCCGCCGCGTTGCGGATCTGTGTGTTCTGGATGAATATTGTGAAAGACGGAACAGCAAGTCCCATCAGCACGCCGAACAGCGCCAGCGTGACCACCAGTTCGATGATGGTGAAGCCGCGCACCGTGTGTTTCACGGAAGTCAGCACGTCTCACCTTTCTTGGTTACCCAGCAGGTCGTCGAGTTGTTCCAGCCGGCGACACTGGTGAAAGTCGTGGTGCGGGTGTTGGACTCGTTGACCGTGTAGGCAAATCCACCCATACCTTGGGCGGCGACGCCGGTGGCGGTGCAGGTGAATGCGGTGGTGGAAGTGGTGCAGGCGTAGGTGAAAAACCGCGCGTTGCTGATCGTGGCGTCGAAGGTGGAGTAGCTGCGGTTATCGGAGAAGAACTTCTCGGCGCGCAGCCGCAGTTCCGAAAGGGAACTGGTCGCTTCCGAAATTTTGCCGCGGGTGACGTAGTCCCGGTATTGCGGGACCGCAATGGCCGAAAGAATGCCGACGATGGCAACCACCACCAGGACTTCAACCAGCGTAAAACCGGTGCTTCGTTTCATGCCTGTTCCCCTTTTACCGGATGTAAGAATAGAAAGGATTCTACGCGGTTGCCATGTCTTGCCGATAAGTGGTTCAGTGTCGGCTATGAACGGTTAACCGGTTGATTTTTGCGTGAGAAAAATCACTTTTCCGGCCGTTTTCAATGAAACAAGGTTCAAGGGGAGCGGGAGGACCGGGTTTTGAGCAGATTAGACAAAGTCCAATGATTGAAATAGAATAAAACCCAATGGAAGCAATATCTTATGACCGTCCTTCCCTGACTGCGCTGCTGCGCAAGCACGGGATCGCCCCGACCCATCAGCGCCTGGAAATTGCTCAGGTCCTGTTCGGTCGTTGCCACCATCTATCCGCTGATCAGGTGCTCGCCAAGGTAAACGAGAGTCAGGCCGAGACCTCAAAAGCGACGGTCTACAACACGCTGAATCTGTTTCGTGACCTCGGCCTGATCCGCGAAGTCATTGTTGATCCCAAGCGGGTGTTTTACGACCCGAATACCGAACCGCACCATCACTTCTACAACGTCGATACCGGCGAGATCACCGATATCGATGCCGGTGCGCTTTCCGTCAGTGGCCTGCCGGAACTGCCAGCTGGCATGGTGACCGAAGGCGTCGATATCATCGTCCGGGTGCGCGCCAGCGACGCCTCGCTGGGGTAGAATACGGCCCTTTCCGCGGTTGCGGATTCCCTGTTTCGCCGGAATAGCTCAGTTGGTAGAGCAGCGCATTCGTAATGCGAAGGTCGTAGGTTCGACTCCTATTTCCGGCACCAAAAAAACGGCCCCGAATATTCGGGGCCGTTTTCATTGGCGGGCCGGTTGACCCGGCGGAATTCTTTAACTAATTGTTTTTATTGAATATTAAAGAACACCGGAAATGCCGCCGTCGAGGTTGATGCTGGTGCCGGTGACGTAGCTGGCAGCGTCTGATGCGAGGAAAGTGATGACGTTGGCGACTTCCTGGGCTTCGCCAACCCGCTTCATCGGAATGTCCTTGCTCATCTTGCCGTAATAGTCATCGGCGCTGATGCCGTCCTTGGTGAAGCGACGCTCATGCTGGCCCGATTTGATCTTGCCGATGCAGATCGTGTTGACGAGGATGTTGTCGGGCGCGAATTCCTTGGACAGTGCTTTGGTGATGGCCAGACCGGCCGCACGGGATATCGACGTCGGGTAGGACTCGGCTGCCGGCTGTTTGGCGCCGGAGATGGTGATGTTGATCACGCGTCCGCCGCCCTGTTTTTTCATATGGGGGATGGCGAGGCGGGTGCAGCGGATGGCGCCGAAGACTTTCAGTTCGAGATCAGCCGACCATTCCTCGTCCTGCAGCTCGAGGAATTTGCCGCGCTTGGAGGTGCCGGCGTTGTTGACCAGAATGTCGATACGGCCGAATTTCTGCACGACTTCATCAAAGAAGCGCTTGATGTCGGCGGCTTTGCTCATATCGGCGGACACGGCGAGGACTTCACCGCCGGCTTTGGTGATTTCGGCTGCGGTGGCATCCAGCAGGGCTTTGCCGCGGGCGCAGATCGCGACTTTGGCGCCTTCTCTCGCCAGCGTCATGGCCGTGGCCTTGCCGATGCCTTCGGTGCCGCCCGTTACGATTGCAACTTTGCCCTTGAGTCCGAATTCCATTTTTTTGTCCTCCACAATCCAGAAAAAGAGGGCGCATTGTAGCGCCATTCTCCCGCCGGGCCTTTTGCACCCCGGATATTCGTCGTAGCATATTCCCCCGACCCTCCAACCCCGGCTGCCGCCGGCGGCGACGTCGCCCCCAAGGAGATTTCCATGGCGCCTGCCCGCACCCTGATGCGCAAATTGCAGCCGGTTCTGAATGCAGTGATCCTTGCGGCCGGACTGTCGGTATTCGGCGCGCCTGCACTTGCGCAGTCACAGGCACCGGAGCGGGAACTCACGGTGGACGAGCTTTCCGTCGTCAAGCTGACCGTCAAAGCGGTACCGGATGCGCGCAGCGCCCGCACACTCGGAACGCAGCGCGAAGGTACCGGCGTGGTGATCGATTCCAGCGGGTTGGTGCTGACCATCGGTTATCTGGTCACCGAAGCGGACACGATCGAACTGTCGACGGCAGACGGTCGCAAATTCCCCGCCAATATGATCGGTTACGACAATGCAACCGGACTCGGTCTGGTGAAATCCCTGCAACCCCTGCCGATCAAGCCGGTGGATTTCGGGCAGTCGACGGCCGCCAGCCTGCGCGACATCGTGCTGATCGTCGGTTTTGACGGCGTGGCGCCGGCTTATATCGTTTCCAAGCGGCCGTTTGTCGGTTACTGGGAATATCTGCTGGATGAGGCGATCTACACCGCGCCGGCTACCGTCAACTGGCAGGGGGCTGCGCTGCTGTCGCGTGAAGGCAAGCTGCTCGGCATCGGTTCGCTGGCGGTGGGTGATGCGATTGCCCAAAGCGGCGTGCCCGGTAATATGTTCGTGCCGATCGATACGTTGAAACCGGTGCTCGGCGATTTCATCGCCAATGGCCGCGCCACCACCAAGCCGCGGCCGTGGCTGGGCATTACCTCACAGGAAATCCAGGGCAAAGTTATTGTCACTCGGGTTTCTTCCGAAGGCCCGGCTGAAGAGGCCGGTCTGCAGGCCGGCGACATCATTGTCGGCCTCGGCGGTCAGGCCTTGGCCGGCCAGGCCGATTTCTACACGCGTCTGTGGAAAAGCGGTGATGCCGGTGTCGTGGTGACGCTGGATGTGTTGAAGGGCAACAAGATTGAACCGGTCAAGGTGAAATCCATTGCCCGCGAACGGCACTTCCGCTCGAAGCCCGTCTACTGAGAACACGGCAGGCGTTCCGCCTGCCGGTTTGCGGCTGACTAGAAATAGTCCATCCCCAGACAGCCTGACGCCAGATCCATCTGCTCGACCAGCTTGCGGCCGACCATGTTGCGCAGCGTTTCCGTGGTGCCGCCACCGAGGCTGCCGTAACGCGTGCCGCGGAAAAAGCGTGACACCGGGAACTCGTCGGTAAAGCCGTAGCCGCCGTGTACCTGAACGGCTTCGCTGGTGACGCGAATCGACATTTCATTGGTGTAAATCTTGGCCATCGCTGCCAGCGTCGGGTCTGGAAATTTTTCGCCGGAGACGGCGGCGCGGTAAAGCAGGCCGCGCGCGGCTTCGATTTCGATGTACATGTCCGCGACCTTCCAGCGCATGCCCTGGAAGTCGCCGATTTTTTTGCCGAACGCCGAACGCTGGCGCATGTATTTCACGGCTTCCTCCAGTGCGCCTTCGGCAAGGCCCAGGCAGATCGCGGGGTTCAGCACGCGCTGGGTGTTGAACGCCGACAGCAGTTTTTTCATGCCGTTGTCGCGGATCACCAGATTTTCAATCGGCAGTTCAATGTCGTCGAAAACCACATCGGACAGATACTCGCCGCCCATGGTGTGGTAAGTCGCCTTGGCGATCAGTCCTTTGGTGCCGCCCGGCACCAGCACGCAGCCGATGCCTTCGGCGCCGGGCTTGTTGTCGACGCGGGTGAAGACCACGAACATCTCGGCGATGTCGGCGCGCGAGATCAACGTCTTGGCACCGCGCAGGATCACGCGGTCGCCCTTGATCGTGCAGTTGGTCTTGTAGTTGGGCACGTCGGTGCCGGCATCCGGTTCGGTCATGCAGATGGCGAGCATGGCTTCGCCGCTGGCGACACGCGGCAGGATCCGGCGCTTGATTTCTTCAGGGGCAAAGGTCGAGATGACGCGGGTCTGGGTGCCGACTTCCCCCAGCGCACCCATCGCGGTGACATAACAGACCTTGCCGATTTCTTCGAGCACCAGCACGGTGTCGAGGATGGACAGGCCGGAGCCGCCGTATTCCTCGGGTACCGCCATGCCGAGCACGCCGATTTCACCCAGGCGCTTCATGTTTTCGGCGGGCCAGGTGCCGTCGAGGTATTTGATCGCACGCGGGGCGAATTCCTGCTGGCAGACTTTGCGTACGG
>JBILYA010000055.1:0-9316 GCA_044378065.1 Burkholderiales bacterium
GCCAAAAGCGTCTCGGTCGGCGTCGTCATGGGTGTCACACCGCAGATCAATGAAGACGGCCGCGTCCTGCTCAACGTGCGTCCGACCATCACCCGGCTCAACACTAGCCAACCCTATGTCAACGACCCTAATCCGAGCCTTTGCGACTCGCTACGTGTAACCTGCATCTCCAACCCGGTGCCACAGATCCAAGTGCGCGAAATGGAATCCGTGCTTCAGGTGGTCAGCGGACAGACGGTCATTCTCGGCGGACTGATGCAGGACAATGCCTCAACCTCGCGTGAACAGATTCCCGGTGCCGATGCTCTCGGTGCCGCGGGTGACCTCTTCCGCTTCCGCAGCCAGGGCTCGCGCAAAAGCGAACTGGTCATCTTCCTGCGCCCGACCGTGATCTCCAACCCGACGCTGGACAGCGAGGAATTGAAGTTCTTCCAGCGTTTCCTGCCCACTGCTGAATCTGTAGCCGCGCCCAAACCTGCCGCACCATGAGCCTGCTGATGAAGGCCTTGGAAAAGGCCGCCAAGGACCGGAACGAATCAGCTCAACCCGCTGCATCGCCGGAATCAAGCTCGCCTGAAGTGCCGCCGCCGGGCATGGCGCCGATACCGCGCGGTGCCGCGCCCCGTCCCGCCGCTTCATCCAAGCTGGAACTGGAGCTGGAACCGCTGTCGGCTGATGCCCCTGCGTTGCAGGAACGCCCCGCAGCCCCAGCACCTTCAGTAAGCGCCAGCAAACCTTCTTCCGGGAACAAGGCCACCGGGGAGCAAGCCCGGGCCGCCGCCGTGCTTCAAGCGACCGCAAGCACGCCGCTGCCTGCCGCCTCCGGGAAACGCTTCAAACCTGTTATCGCCCTCAGCATCGCCGGCGCAGTTGCCGTCATCGGCTTGGGCATCTACGTGTATCTGCAGATCACCAATCCCGGTCTGTTCATCCGCCAGCCCGCGCCGGCACCGAAACCGCCGATTGCGCAAAAGCCGGCGCCTGCACCACAGCCGCCGATCGCCACCGAAACGCTGGTGACACCTGTCAACGCAGACAATGCCGCAACCGGTGAAAAACCGGCCGCTGCCGCACCCGCGAGTCCGTCCGCGACCGCCCCCGTAGCGCCTGCCGCACCCGCACCGGCCCGCGCTGAAGCACCACGCGACAACATCAAGATCAGCGCCGGCTCCACCGATGCACAACTGGATCCGCGGCTGGGCGAAGCTTACAGCGCACTGCAGTCCGGCAGACTCGACAGCGCGCGACAGCTTTACGGCGACGTCGTGCGCAGCGATCCGAAAAACATCCAGGCGCTGCTCGGCGCCGCGGCCGTCGCGATGCAGCAGAACGGCGCCGATGAAGCCAGCCGCCTGTATTTCCGGGTATTGGATCTGGAACCGCGCAACGCCTATGCGCAGGCCGGCATCGTCGCGCTGATGGGGCGTGCCGATCCCGCCGCCGCAGAAGCCAAGCTCAAGCAACTGATCGCCCGTGAACCGCTGGCGTCGCTGCATTTCACGCTGGGCAATCTGTATGGAGACCAGTCACGCTGGGCCGAAGCGCAACAGTCGTATTTCCAGGCACATCACCTGGAACCCGGGAATCCCGACTATGCCTACAACCTGGCCGTCGGCCTTGAGCATGTCGGCCAGCCCAAACTGGCAAGCGGTTACTACCGGCGTGCAGTCGAACTGGCGCAGGCGCGCGGCCGGGCCGGTTTCAATCTGAACCAGGCGCAGGACCGCATCCGACAACTCGCCGCGCAGCCTGAATAAACGGCCGGGCAAGCGCGATGTCCGAACAACGAAAAAAACTGCGGCTCGGCGAACTGCTGGTCCAGCAGGGGCTGATCACCAAGGATCAGCTGGCCATCGTCCTTGCCGAACAGCGCAACAGCAACGTCCCTCTTGGCCGCTTGCTGGTCCGTCTGGGATTCGTCACCGAAACCGCGATCCGCGACATCATGGCGCGGACTGTCGGCCAGGAATCGATCGACCTTGCACAGGTTGTCGCCGACCCGGAAGCGCTGAGCCTGGTCCCAGAGGATTTCGCCCGCCGCAATCACCTGCTGCCGATTGCCTATGATCAGGCGGATCATGTACTGACGATCGCCACCACCGAAATCTTCAACGTAGTGGCGCTGGACCAGTTGCGCGCCATGCTCGGCCCGCATGTCGAACTGAAAACCCAGCTTGCCGCGGAAGCGCAGCTCGGCGACTTCATCGACCAGTTCTACGGCCATGAACTTTCGGTCGACGGCATCCTGACCGAGATCGAAACCGGCGAGATTGATTACGACAGCCTGCAGGCCGGCGGCGATGAATACACCCAGCCGATGGTGCGGCTGGTCAATGCGATTCTGGTCGACGCCGTCAAACGCGGCGCATCAGACATCCATTTCGAACCGGAATACGCCTTCCTGCGCATCCGTTACCGCATTGACGGCGTGCTGGAAACGGTACGCAGCTTGCACAAGACCTATATGCCGGGCATCACCGTGCGCCTGAAGGTCGTCAGCGAAATGAACATCGCCGAAACCCGCGCACCGCAGGACGGACGACTGTCACTGACGCTGAACGGCCGCCCGGTTGATTTCCGGGTATCGACCCAGCCGACGATCTACGGCGAAAACATCGTGCTGCGCGTTCTCGACCGCGAGAAATCCATCGTCAACCTCGACCGGATGAACCTGTCGAAAGAGACGATGAGCAAGCTGGATGTGATGTTGTCGCGTCCCGAGGGCATCCTGGTGGTCACCGGGCCGACCGGCAGCGGCAAAACCACCACGCTGTATTCACTGCTCGCCCAGGTCAATGACGAAACCGTCAACATCATGACGCTGGAAGATCCGGTCGAATACCCCCTGACGCTGATGCGCCAGACCTCGGTCAACGAGGTCGCGCGGATGGACTTCGCCAACGGCATCCGCTCGATCATGCGCCAGGATCCGGACATCATTCTGGTCGGTGAGGTGCGGGACAAGGAAACCGCGGAAATGGCCTTCCGCGCCGCGATGACCGGTCACCAGGTGTTCACCACGCTGCACACCAACTCTGCGCTTGGCGCGTTCCCGCGCCTGCTCGACATCGGCATCCAGCCCGACATCATGGCCGGCAACATCATCGGCATCATTGCCCAGCGTCTGGTGCGGATGCTGTGCTCCCATTGCAAGGAAGCCTACGCGCCATCGCAGGACGAACGCCTGCTGCTCGGCCCGGCCGCAGACTCGGTATCGTTCCTTTATCGTCCGGTCGGTTGCAAAAGCTGCGGCAACAAGGGTTACCGCGGTCGCACCCCGATCATGGAACTGCTGGTGATGGACGGCGATCTGGACGAACTGGTGGCACGCCGCGCGACCGCCAAGGAACTGCGCGCCGAAGCTGTGCTGAAAGGGTTCCGTTCACTGGCGGAAGAAGGCATCACCCGCGCGCTCGATGGCATCACCAGCCTTGCCGAAGTTGCACGTACGGTAGACCTGACCGGTCGCCTGCGCCAATGAGCGCGCCGTCCCCGGACGACCGCTGACCCATGCCCTCATTCGAATACAAGGCGATCGACAAGACCGGCCAGCCCGCGCGCGGCGGCCTTGATGCAGTCAACGAGGTGGATCTCGAGCTGCGGCTGCGCCGCATGGGCCTCGACCTGATTACCTGCAAGCAGGTTGACCGCCGGGCCAAATCGATCGGCGCCGGCGGCGCCATCACCCGCCAGGACCTGATCAATTTCTGCTTCGACATGGAGCAGATGGTGCGCTCCGGCATCCCCATTCTCGACGGCCTGCGCGACATGCGCGATTCCATCGATTCGCCACGCTTCCGCGAAGTGCTGACGGTGATGACCGAAGACATGGAAGCCGGCAATGTGCTTTCGCAATGCATGTCGACTCACACGGATGTTTTTGATCGCGTATTCATCAGCCTGATCCGCGCCGGCGAGCAGTCCGGACA
Source organism: Burkholderiales bacterium (assembly GCA_044378065.1). Classification (GTDB taxonomy): domain Bacteria; phylum Pseudomonadota; class Gammaproteobacteria; order Burkholderiales; family SG8-41. The sequence goes on from JBILYA010000055.1 coordinate 3,930, forward strand.
GCTGCCGGAGGTGTTCAAGAATCTGGCGGAAACCATCCGCTGGCAGGATGAACTGCTGTCGCAAACACGGCGCCTGCTGATGTACCCCATGTTCACGCTGGTCGTCGTGGTCGGCGTGATGGCTGCGCTGCTGATTTTCCTGGTGCCGCAGATTGCCGGGTTGTTCAAATCGATGGGTATGGCCTTGCCGATGCAGACCAAGCTGCTGCTCGCGGTTTCGGAATTCACCAAAAATTACTGGCTGCCGATACTGCTGCTGCCAACCTCAGCGGTTGTCACCGTGATGGTTGTGGTCAAGCGCTCCCCCAAGGCGGCTTATCTCTGGGATCACGCCAAGCTGCGCATCCCGGTGATCGGCCCGATCATCCAGAAAATCATTCTGTCCCGTTTTACCAACACCTTCGGCCTGATGTACCGGTCCGGCATCACCGTGCTCGATGCGATCCGCATCACCGAAGAAGTCGTCGGCAACCGTGTGATCGCCGACGGCCTGAATCGCGCCGTACAACAGGTCGCATCGGGCGAAGGACTTACGGACGCTTTCAACAACCTCGGCCTGTTCCCGCCGCTGGTTATCCGCATGTTGCGCGTCGGCGAAAGCACCGGCGCGCTCGACACGGCACTCGCCAACGTGACCTATTTCTATAACCGGGACGTCAAGGATGCAGTCGACAAAGGCATGAAAATGCTCGGGCCGGCGCTGACACTGGTGCTGGGCGGCATGATTGCTTTCGTGATCTGGGCGGTGCTGGGTCCCGTCTATGATATTCTCGGAAAAATGAAGTTCTAGCCGCGCGCCCGCCTCACGACTGCGAATAATTCCGACTATGGCCGCCAAGCTCCTCGTCTATATTTCCGCATCGGGTGCTGTTGCATCCCGCGCCGGCGGACGTCGTATCAGCGACGTTCAGCGGTTCGCCAATGACGAGTCCGGCTTCGAGGCTTTCCGGCAGTACGCGGCGGCAAACAGTTCCGCACCGGCTTTCCTGCTCGTCGATGCCATCGAAGAGGATTACCGCTTCGAAACCCTGCCCCATGCCTCGGGCTCCGATCGCGACCAGATGGTCGAGCGCAAACTGCGCCAGCACTACCGCGGATCAACATTCAGCTCGTCCCAACTGATGGGTCGCGACAGCACCAAGCGCCGCGATGACCGTTTCCTGTTCTGCGCGCTCACCAATCCCGACCTGATTAACCCTTGGCTGGATGCGCTGACGGCGACCAAACACCCTGTCGGCGGCGTATTCCTGCTGCCGCTGGTAATGCCGCAGCTGGTCTCCGCGCTGGCGCCAAAAACTGCCAACCTGCTGACCGTGGGGTCGCTGGCAACCGGTATCCGGTTATCGTTTTTCCGTGAAGGTTCTTTCCGGCTGAGCCGCCTGAGCCGCGCGGATACCGCAATCACTGGTCTGCCGCGGGCCATTTTCGATGAGATCAGCAACACCCGGCTGTATCTCCATGCGCTGCGTGCGGCCACGCTCGACGAACCGGTCACCGTATTGCTGCTGGATCACGGCAACGCCCTGGAACCCGCGGCCCAGCTGATACTGGCCGAAAGTCCGGCCCTGACCTGCCGGCGCATCGACAGCAAGGAACTCTCCGACAAACTCAAGATTTCACAAGAGCTGATCGAAAGCACGCCGGAAAGCATTTATCTGCAATTGCTGGCCGGCACTGTTCCTGCCAGCAATCTGGCCGCCCCTGCAATCACTGCCGGTTACCGCCGGTTGCGGACAGGACAACAGCTTTTTTCCGCCAGCGCAGCCGTCGCAATCATCGGCATCTGCTGGGCGGGATACAACCTGGCTCAGCAGTTTTCACTGGAAGCGGAAAAGGAAGATGTGGTTCGCAGCACCAGCCGCGTCAATGCCGAATACGAAGCGGCAACCCGCCAGTTTCCTTCCGCACCGACCACTGCGGAAAACCTGAAACGCACGACCGAACTCGCAGAAAAGCTGCGTGCCGCAGCGAAAACACCCGCGACTTTTTATGCCGTGCTGTCCCGTGCTCTGACCCCCGACCCCGATATCACCCCGGTGGAAATCACCTGGCAGTATTCGGCCAGCGAAATCGCCGGAACGGATCGCGGTACGCAGAGCACGGCCGGTCAGCCTCCGACTGCGCCACCGCCCGCCCCGATTCCCGGCGTCGGCGCGCGTAAACAAAGCGGCCTGATTGCCGGTGAACTGCGCAATTTCAAGGGCGATTACCGCAACGCCATCAACCGCATCAACCAGTTGGCAGAACGTCTGCGTGCTGATCCCGCCGTCGATCAGGTGAAGGTCACACAATTGCCATTGAACGTGAGCCCCGGCCTCGCCCTGACCGGCAGCACATCGGAGACGCCGGGAAGCGGTGGCTCCACCGAATTCCGTCTCGTGGTTGTACTCAAGTCAACACCATGAACAGCGAAGATCTCAAGGCATTACGCACCCCGCTGGCGGTCCTGGTGACCATGATCGCGCTGGCCGGCGGCGCCGTGTACTACACCGACAAGCTCGCCAAGGCTGCGGTAACCGACCTGACGCGGCAAAAAGGCGTGCTGCAGACCGCCCAGTCACGGATGCGCCAGTCCGGCGATGAAAAAGACACTATCGTGAAGTACGTTGAAGCTTATCGCGAGCTGGAAAAATCCGGTTTTGCCGGCGAGGAGCAGCGCATCAACTGGCTGGACGCCCTGCGTAACGCCAATGCCCGCGCCGAGCTGTTCGGGGTGAGCTACCAGATCGGCGTCCAGCATCCCTATCCGAACGCCGGCGAGTTCGATGCGGGATCAATTACCCTGCAGGAATCGATCATGGAACTCGACATGCGTTTGATGCATGAAGGGGATCTGCTGCGATTCCTCGATGAGCTGCGCGCACAGAAGGTGGGGCTGTTCGACGTCAAGGAATGCACGCTGATCCGCACTGAACGCTCGGAAACCCTGCGCAACGCACCTTACCTCAATGCGCAGTGCGATCTGGTGTGGATTACCGCCCGGGCCAGCGCGGCCGCACCGGGAGTCAAGCGATGAGAATACTGATCTCCCTCGGAATTCTGCTGCTGCCGCTGTCGACTCTTGCCGCAGAGCCGATAGGTCGCCTGTTTTTCACCCCGGAGCAGCGTGCCCAACTGGATTCGCTGCGCACCAAAAAAGTGGTGGCCGCCCAGGTCAAGGATGAACCGGCGCCGGAGTTTGTCAGCTACAACGGACTGATCCGCCGCGGCGACGGAAAAACAACAGTCTGGGTCAACAACAAGCCTTTATCCGAAACCGAGATCCGTGATGCCGGCTCGCTGGTCGGTCGCGTTGAACGCGACGGCCGCATCGCCGTGCAAACCGGTCCGGCGACCAGTACGCAATCGTTGCGCCTCAAGGTTGGCCAGCGCGCCGAGTTGGGTACCGGGCGGGTTGAGGAAAACTACGCCATCACGAATGTGCCGCCCGCACAGGGTTCGCGCGGCGACGGCAAAAAACCGCAGATCGAAGCCAAAGAAAAAGACAACGAAAGCGCTACCGACAGCGTTCGCGACGGCCAGAAGCCTGTAGCGCAATCCGCCGTCCGTCCGGAAAAATAATGGCCGCCGGCGCGTCACGCCAGAAAGGCTTCGGGATTTACGTCATCATCCTGATGCTCGGCGCAGCCGCTGCCGTTACCGTCATTTCCGTCATGTCCGCGCGCTCGCTGCAAACGCGTGAACAGGTTGAACAGGCCGGTATCCTCGGTGAAGCCAAACGTACCCTGCTGGGCTGGGCCGTTACAAGGGGATCGACCAGCAACCCCGGCGCTGACCGTCCCGGCGATCTGCCGGCCCCCGATGTGCTCGACAACACCGAGAGTCCGGGCAACTACGACGGGGATCCTGAAACGCGCTGCCTGGACTCCAGCCAGAGCAATGGCTTACCGCTGACCGCATCCAGCGTCAACGTACGCTGCCTGGGCCGACTGCCATGGCTGACGCTGAAAATGAGCCTCAACAACCCCTCGGAACAGGACGCCGAGGGCAAAATGCCGTGGTACGCCGTGTCGGCGAATCTGACCCGTATCGACAGTTGCCTGACCGTGCTGAACTCCAACACCGCAGGGCTGCCCTACAGCGGCTTTAACTGCGCCAGCGCCACCAACCTGCCCTACCCCTGGCTGACTGTCCGCGATACACGCGGCAACGTCCTCAGCAATCGTGTTGCGTTTGTTGTACTGTTGCCGGGGCCGATAGTCGGCAGTCAGGAACGGCGCGCATCGCCCAATCTCGGTGGTGCCTCACAGTTTCTGGATTCAATGACCGTCGCCAATGGCTGCGCGTCGCCATGCGTTCCCGGCACTTACAGCAACGCCGACCTCGACAATGATTTCATTGCTGGCGACATCACCGATTCATTCAACGACCGGCTGGTTTACGCCACGATTGACGAATTGATGCCGGCGATCGAGAAACAGGTTGCCTCTACAGTCCGCGGCATCATCACCGATTTCGCCAAATGTACCGCCGGCGCGAACTGCACCTCGAGCGCCGCAGCCGCGCCATCCAGTTACTTCTGGATACGCCCCTTCGACCCGACCACGACGCCGACGCCCTCCGGCCCGGCCACTGTGGGTACCCTGCGCGGTCTGCTGCCTTTTGTCGGCCCCTCAGACACCTTCGGTTCCAACTTCCAGACGGGATTCACATGGGTGACAACCGGGCCGCCCGGGGTTTCGGTCTCCGGAACCGTCACTGCGGCCGAAGTCCGCGGTTACACCGTGGGCTCGGCCGACGGCAGTTGCGGCTGGTCAACGTTTTATTCCAGCACGCCTTACCGCAGCGTGGATTGTTCTGCGACGATACCCAATCCGAAAACCGGCGTGGCATCCCGCACCATTGCACTACGCTACGTGGGCAGTACAGGCACCATCACTTACAGCACAAATGCCGCTGCCAGCAGCATGGTCGTTTCTCCGGCAACAGCAACTAATAACGCCACACGTTCTGTAAGAAACAGCAGCAACGTCATGACCACGGTTACCATGATCATTCGCGACTACAACAGCTCAGGTACGGTAATCGGCACCGGCCAGTTCAGCGGCAGCACAGGCCGCATTCGCACGCAAGGCATCGCGCTTTACCCGGAACGCCAAAGCACCAGCGGCCCCTTCATCGCCAAACGCTTTATCCCCACCTGGTTTTTCACCAATCAATGGGATCGCATCAGTTATATCGCCCTCTCATCCGACTTCGCACCGGGCGGAACGGGCAGCTGTGGCAGCAACTGCTTCAGCGTACTGAAAAACGGGGGGGCCGACAAAACCAATGTGCGCGGCGTGGTTGTCATGCCGGGCACCGCCTTTGCCACGCAAAGCCGGCCCAACACCACGCTATCGAACTATTTCGACAACGCTACCAACCAGAATGCGGCCACGCTGGTG
>JBILYA010000056.1:0-9312 GCA_044378065.1 Burkholderiales bacterium
AACTGCTTGTAGCTGTATCGCCCGGTGTTGATGCTGACTGATCCGGTCAGTGTATCGAACTTGGTTTTGCCGCCGCGGGTGCCGCCGGCAGCGGGCGACTGGATGGCGCGCACGACGTCGACGTTGATCAGTTCGCCGGTTTCAACGGTAAAGTTGGCTTCAGCTTCGCTGGCGTCAAACAGCGTTTTCAGCGATTTGCCCTGCAGGGCAAAACTGCCGTTGGTGGTCAGATTGCCGGTGGCTGAAAAGTCGCGCGTATAGCCGGGCAGCAACTGCTGCAGTTTGGCATTCTCAAGATTGAATTCACCTTCGACACGGATATCGCTGCCCCAGGTTGCCTTGGCTGCACCTTTCAGGCGTCCGCCACCGAGGCGTCCTTCGATGCTGCTCAGCGTGGCCTGTTGCCGGCTGAGCTGTGCGCTGATTGCCAGATCCGTGAACTGCAGTCCGGGGCCGAAAGGCGGCTGCCATTCGCGGGCCTCAATGCCCAGCGCCAGTCCGCCGTCCTTGGGCGTTGCATTGACGGTGATTTTGCCGTCGTTGAGACGGAATTTCTGCACGGTGCCGTCGGCTGCAAATGAAATCTGGGCATCGAACATCGGCACATCGAAGGGGATACCGCCGACCTTGATGCCGGTGATGCGCAGGTCACGCAGTTTCAGGGCGTTGCCGCCTCCCGCTTTGGTCATTGCCGGCAGCAGGTCGATGGCCGAAGGCTCCAGCACCACGGCATTCGCAGTGATCGAATCGAATTCGGTACCCCCGGAGAGCAGCGTCCACGGCATCATCGGGATGGTCACCATGTCGGCCTTGATCTGCTGCACACCGCCAATGCTGACTTTCTCCAGTCGCAGGACCTGCTCGGGATAGACCGTGTAGCGCATGTTGGAAATATGCACGGGCTGGTTGAAGCGCTGGGAAATGATCTGCTGGACGCCGGGGATGTAGCCCACCATCGGCATCAGTTGCAGGGCGCCCAGTCCGCAGGCCAGCAGCGCGAACAGGATGACTGCTGCAAGAACACCCTTGCTCTTGGGTTTGGTGTCGCTGCGGAATGAAGAGGCGGCATCGCGCGCCTCGGACTCCATGCGCAACTTGCGGTCTGCGGCCGCTGCTTTGGCGCGTTCCTCGGCTTCCGCACGGTACCGTGCATCGGCTTCGATTTCCGCTTTGGCGCGGGCGCGCAGTTCTTCCTCGACCAGCGACTTGACGTTTTTCTCGGCGCTTTCGCGCAGTTCGTTTTCGCGCATTACGCGCGCAACGGCTTCGGTTTTTGCGCGTTCTTCAGCCTGGGCCCGGGCCTGGCGTTCAGTTTCAGCCTGGGCTTGTGCTTTGGCGACGGCGGCTTCGGCCATCTTGGCGCGCACCTCGGCGTCCTCACGGGCCTGACGGGCTTGAGCGCTTTCGCCACTGCTGGCTTCCCGCGCCAGACGTTCGGCATCTTCCCGCGCGCGCTGGGCGATTTCGAGTTGTCGTTCAGCTTCTTCGCGTGCTTTACGTTCTGCGACGGACCGCGCCGCGATTTCCGCCGCGGCTTTGGTTTCGGCCTCTATCCGTTTTTTGCGTTCAATTTCAATGGCGGCATCGACTTCGGCACGCGCCTTGGCTTCGGCTTCAACCTTGACCTTGCGGATGGCTTCTTCGCGCAATTCGCGCTCTGCCGTGACTTTTGCTTCGGCTTCTTCGCGGGCGCGGCGTTCAGCGGCAATCTTGCCTTCCATTTCTTCACGGGCGAGGCGTTCATGTTCGGCCCGGCTTTCGGCTTCCTTGCTGGCCTGGCGCGCCTGATCCTGCAAGGCCTTCAACTCGGCTTTCGAGCGGGCGTCGGCTTCGGCGCGCGCCTTGTTGGTCGCCTCATCGGCGATCTTCCGCTGCTCTTCCTCACGCTGCCGTGCTTCGGCTTCTGATTTGGCCCGGGCCTCGGCAGCAATCCGCGCTTCGGCTTCAGCGCGCGCGCGTGCCTTCGCTTCTTCCAGGGCTTTCATTGCTGCTTCGGCCTTGGCGACGGCTTCGGGATCGGCGACCTGGTTAGCCACGCGGGCTTCGGCGGCGGCCTTTGCGCGCGCCGCTTCTTCGGCCATCTGACGTGCTTCAGCGATGGCCGCTTCAGCCGCTTTGGCGCGTGCTTCGGCTTCTGCGACAGCCTTGCGTTCGGATTCAAGGCGGGATTTGATCTCCGCCTCCATCTTGATGCGGGCTTCCGCTTCGCGTTTGGCGGCGTCTTGAGCGCGGGCAAGAGCTTCACCCATGGCTTTCATCTGCGCTTCAAGGGCTTCCCGGGCTTTGGTTTCAGCCGCAGCGTGGGCATTGGCTTCGCTCTCGGCTTTTTCCTGTGCTTCAGCTTCGGCTTTGGCTTTGGCTTCCGCAGTCGCTTTGGCGACGGCTTCGGCTTTGGCGCGGGCTTCGGCCAGTGCACGGGCTTTGGATTCGGCTTCGGCTTTGACGCTGGCTTCCTGAGCGGCTTTAACCCGCGCCTCGGCAGCTGCCTTGGCTTGTTCGCCGGCAGCGGCTTTGGCTTCCAGTTCAGCCTTGGTGTGTGCGGCGGCGGCTTCTTTGGCGGCTATATCCGCCTTGGCCTTGGCTTCCGCTTCCGCTTTTGCACGGGCTTCTGCGGCGGCGCGCGCCTGAGCTTCAACCTGCTGCCGCGCTTTGGCTTCAAGTGCGGCTTTGGCGGCGGCCTGGGCGCGGGCTTTGGCTTCTTCTTCCTTCAGCTTGCGCGACTCGGCTTCGGCATTGATTTTGGCAACGGCTTCGGGGGAAGTGAAATCAAGATCCATTTCCTCCTCTTCGGCCGGAGGCGGTGCGGCAGGGCGCGCCGGCGCAGTGGTTCCGGCGGGTTTGGCTGCTGCGGGACGTTCGGCCGGCGTCGAGAAGATTTTGACGAAGCCGGATTTGGTCAGTTCGTTGAGAATGCCTTCAACGGCCTTTCCGTCCAGTTTGCACTTTGCTGCAAGTTCGGCAACGGTTGATTTCCCGTCGACGGAAAGAAAGACGTTGCCGCTGTCACGATCAAGCTTGACCGTCTTGTTCTTGATCTCGAGAACGCCTTTTGAGGTTTTGGCGTAGACCGTTTGCGGGTGCATGGCATTAACACCGTGATTTATTGGACAGTTTATTGGGGAGGCGCGGAGCGGGTTGACTCCGTTGCCGCCGGCATCTGCCGCGACTCGTGCAGTCCTGCAGCCGGCATTGCACGCGCCCGTAAATTATTCTCACTATACCCGATAGAGCAAGGCCGCAAGCATGGCTGATAAAAGATGGGCCGGAGATGGCGGATTACCGTTGCGCCGGGTATGACGTGACCAGCCAGGGCCTGAGTCCTTGTGCACCACGACTGTTGTCGTGATGCACATTCTGGGGAATGTCCTCAGGATACCTGCAGCAGGATTTTTCCGGTGTGCCCGCTGGATTCCATCAGCGCGTGGGCTTGCGCCGCTTCGGCCAGCGGCAGCACCTTGTGAGTCACCACGCGGATTTTGCCTTCGCCAATCTTCGGCCACACCTGTGCCTCCAGCTCGCGGGCGATGCGCGCCTTGTAGGCATCAGGACGGGTGCGCAATGTCGAGCCGGTATAGGTCAGCCGTTTCAGCATCACCGGCATCAGGTTGATTTCCACTTTGGAGCCGGCTGCAAATGCGAGTTGGATGATGCGTGCGTCATGGCTGGCGGCCTTGAAGTTTTTCTCGATGTTGGCACCGCCGACGATGTCGAGGATCACGTTGGCGCCGCCTTCACTGCGCACGGCTTCGACAAAATCTTCAGTCCGGTAATCCACAACTCGATCCGCACCGAGGTCGCTGCAGATCCGGCAGCGTTCGGCCGGGCTGTCGGTGGCGATGACCTTGGCGCCGAAGGCCTTGCCGAGCTGAATGCAGGTGGTGCCGATGCCGCCGGCCCCGCCATGCACCAGGAAAGTTTCGCCGGCCTTGAGGCCTGCACCGATGAAGACATTGCTCCATACCGTGAAAAAGGTTTCGGGCAGTCCCGCGGCATCAAGGAGGCTGATGCCTTTGGGCACGGACAGGCAATGTTCGGCATCCACGGCAACATATTCGGCGTAACCGCCACCGTTGGTCAGTGCGACAACCAGATCACCGGCAGACCAGCGGGTGACCGAGGCACCCTTGGCGACGATTTCTCCCGAAACCTCCAGTCCGGGCAGATCGGAGGCGCCGGCAGGTGCGGGATAAAGTCCCTTGCGTTGCATGATGTCGGGTCCATTGATGCCGGTGGCTTTAACCTTGATCAGCACCTCATGGGCTTTGATGGTCGGCAAGGGGCGTTCGACCGGTTTCAGAACTTCGGGGCCGCCGGGTGCGGAGATTTCGACGGCGTTCATGTTGGCGGGGAGTTGACTCATGGTTTTCCTGTCAGGCTATTTGCTGGTTTCACGATATTTGCGGATGCGTTCTTTCAGGCCGGGCGTGCTGACTGAGCGGGCGAGTTCCATCATGTCCTCGGCGCGGCTGTCGGTGATGGTGCGCCGGCGCAGGGCGGCGGCGGCCGCAGGAGCCAGTGCTTCGGCGGCAGTCTTCGCGCCAGCGACGGTGGCCGACCACTCTACCTGTTGCGCAATACCGGTGAGAAATCCGCAGCTGAGCGCTTCGTCGCTGCCGAAACTGCGCGAGGTCGAGAGGATTTCACGTGCGCGATCGGCGCCGATCCGGTATGTCAGGCGCCGGGTGCCAAGCACCACGCCGAAGCGCAGGCCCGGCATGCGGAAAGTGGTGTCGGGGGCGGCAATGCGCTGGCTGCAACTGGCGACCAGATCGGCGCCGGCGCCGAAGACGCGGCCATGGGCCAGCGCGAGGGTTTCAAACGGGGCGTGATAGACCGCCTGCAGAAGGGTCTCGATGCGGATGAAGCGCAGCACCAGATCGCCTTCGCTTTGTGCCTGCAGGTCGCTGAAGTCGAAGCCGGCGCAGAAGTGCGGTCCGGCGCCTTCGATGATCAATAGCCGCGTGCCGTCGGTGGCGGCGTATTCGACGGCATCGAGCAGCGCTTCCACCAGTGATGCCGACAATGCATTGGCTTTTTGCGCGCGGTTCAGCGTCAGCCTGGTGACGTGATTGTCATGCTGGCGCAGCAGTTCGTCGCTCATGGCTTCATGCGGCCGGCGTGATGCTTGCGCGAACTTCGGCTGAGCGGTCCCAGAAGTTCGGCATCTGCGGGCTCGAGTAACCCGAGACAAAGGGCTTGTCGGCGCCGGTCGCGGGATCAAAGACATGGCGTTTGACCGCGCCGATGTTCGCGCCGTAGACGTGGATGCTGATCGACGGCTTGTCGCTCAGCGCGTTGGAGACTTCATGGATGTCGCCGATTGTCGGTGAAACGCGGTCGACCTGGCCGGGCAGCAGTTTTTCCGTGGGGCCGATGTGCATCGGTTGGCCGGGGCTGGTGTGTGTGAAACGACGGGCATTTTCTGCGCCGCGCATCATGCCGACAAGACCCCATACCGTGTGGTCATGCACCGGCGTTTTCTGGCCCGGCCCCCAGACGAAGCTGACGACTGAAAAACGTTCCAGCGGATCGCAATACAGCAGGTACTGCTGGTAATACTGGGGATGCGGCTGGGCGGTTTCATCGGGCAGCCAGTCATCGTGCGCGATCAGATCGCCGAGCAGTTTGCCGCCGGACTCGTGCATGACTTTTTCATCATGACCGTTTTTTTCGATCAGGCGGGTGAATTCGGCCACGAAGTGGCGGAAGCGCTGGGTGTTTTTCATGATCGTGCCTTTATTTCGGAAAGGATTTCTTCAGTATGCGCGCCCAGTGCCGGTGGTGCCCGGCGTACGCCGAGGCGCTGACCGGAGACGCGCTGCGGCGACACCACGGTTTTGGTCGGTGTTCCGTTGGGCAACGTGATGTCTTCCACCCATTCCATGTGTTTGACCTGCGGGTCGGCCAATACCTGCGAGTAGTTGTAGAGCGGAGCGCAAGGTACGCCGCGCGCGTTCATGCGTACCAGAAGGTCGTTGGCGTCATAGCGGATGAATTCGGCCTCGAGCAGTTCACGCAGCACGTCCTGGTGCTGCGCACGCAGCGTCGGCGTGGCGAAACGCGGATCGAGCGGCAGTGTGGTGTTCCCGATGGCCTCACAGGCGGATTCCCACAGCTTGTTGGTGCCTGCCGCGAGCGCAAAGTAGCCGTCGCGGCAGCAGAATGCGGCGTAGGGTGCGTTCATCGGATGCGCCGAACCCAGGCGCACCGGATCGCGGCCGGTGCCGAACAGTTCGCTGGTTTGCAGGTTGGCGATGCCGAGCATGCTGCCAAGCATGGATACATCGAGGTGATCGCCCTGACCGGTGGCGCGGGCCTTGTGCAGGGCCGCGGTCACACTGAATGCGGCATACAGTCCGGCGGAGAAATCGGCGATCGGGATGCCGCATTTGGCGGGGCGTCCGTCCTTGTCGCCGGTGACGCTCATTACGCCACTCATGGCCTGCACGGTCATGTCGAAGCCGCCCTCGGTGGCGCGCGGGCCGGTCTGACCGAAGGCCGACACCGAGCAATACACCAGTGCCGGATGTTCTTTGGACAGTGATGCGTAGTCGAGGCCGAATTTGGCCATCACGCCAGGGCGGAAATTTTCGAGCAGGATGTCGGCGGACAGAGCCAGCTTGCGTGCAGCCGCTTTGTCAGTCTCCTGCTTCAGATCCAGCACGACCGATCGCTTGTTACGGTTGACCGAAGCGAAGTATTGGCTGTAGCCATCGAGGATCGGCGGCCATTGCCGCATCAGATCGCCCTCAGGCGACTCGACCTTGATGACATCGGCGCCCATGTCGGCGAGCAGGCAACCCGCAAACGGTCCTGCCAGCACCTGGCAGAACTCGACGACACGTACACCTTGTAACGGCAGCATCAGGAGGAATAATCAGAAGTAAAAGAGGCGCAGAGGCGCGAAAAAAACGATAGTTATCGTATCACGCGATGCTCAGCCGGCGACCGTGGCCGCGAAGCTGCCGTCGCGGTCCAGATCATGCAAAGCGGCGGTTTCGCGCAGGGTCGGCGGGGGAGCCGATTCGGCCTGGCTGTGGTCAAAGCGGAATCCGGTTTGCGCGGTGATTTGCTCAATGCTGGCGGCCGGGTTGTAGTGCTCCAGCCGGAAGCGCGAACCTTCCTGTGGTTCACGCGTGAAGACGGCCAGCGGCGTCACCAGCGCGGTCATATGGCCGGATGCGGTGACAAAATCCAGTTTGTCGACCAGCGCGCGGGTGCTGTGGTCGGTGCGCCAGGTCACCACGCGTTTTGCGGTCGGCAACATTACGGCAGCGCCGCCGCCGCCGGGCAATCTTACGTGCGGGTTTTCCCAGGAGCCGATCGCGGAGACATTGGTGCGGCCTTCGGCGTCGATCTGTGCGCAACCGAGATAAACCAGATCGAGTCCGCCGCGTGCGCAAAGGTCGTAGAAATCCTGATTCGCGAAAATTGCCGCAGAACCGTGCACGATGGCCGGATCGCTGCTCGACAGCGGTACGGTGACCGGCTGCGGTTCGACACCGCCGGCCACATTGATGTAAGTGAAATCAAAATCGTAGGCGCGTTTCGCCAGCAGGCAGGCGATCATCGGCAATGTCGAGTTGACGCCGCTGAAGGTGATTTCACCGGCGCGGATCTGGCGGGCGAGATTGATGACGACGAAGGAAAATGGTGTCCAGTCCATGGGCTCAGTATAACGGTCGTGAAGTTTCAGTTTGTGCGATAAGTGGCCAGCCAGGCGATGGCGGTGACGGTGATCACGGCACCGGCGATGATGCGGCGGTTGAGTGTTTCGTTACGCAGGAAGATCGCGCTGCCGAGCACGGTGACCAGCGGATAGGCGGCAATCACCGGTGCGACGGTCGACACCGGCGCCCGCGCCAGCGCCGCATACATCAGCACCATGGCGCCGCCGTTAATCAGTCCGGTGAGGGCAAACCAGAGCAGGCCCTTCGTGTTCAGCGTGCGCCGACCGCCGCTGCGCATCTGTTCGGCGCTGACCACGGCGGCTGACGACACCAGATAGCCGATGACACTGGCGGCGAAGGGATTGCCCCACAGCAGCAGTCCGGCTTTCGCGCCGGCCTGAGCAACGCCGCGTACGATGGCGCCGGCCACCGGCCAGACCAGTTTGCCGGCGTCGATGTGTTTCTTTGTTGCGCCGGGTTGCCACGACAACAGTGCGACGCCGGCCGCGACGGCTACTGCAGCGATGGCCACCTGCGGCGGGACGTGTTCTCCCAGCAGCAGTGCTGCAGCCAGCATGGCGAACAACGGTGCAGTGCCGGAGATGGCGCTGGTGACGGTCGGCCCCAGTTCTTCGTTGGAGCGGAAGGTCAGCAGTGTCACCATCGCCGGATAAATGAGGCCGACGGCGGCAAAGATCAACGCCGCGGCAAGATTGAATGCCGACAGTTCAACGGTGAACGGAGTGGCGACCACAAACAGCAGCGCCGCTGTCGGAATGCTGACCGCGGCGCCCGAGCGCGCATCCAGATGGCGCAGGCCGATGCGTGAGGTGATCATGCCGGTGCCGAAGCAGAGTGCGCTAAGCAGGGCGAGCGGCAGGGCTAGGGTGTTTATAAACATCTGTTTTATTTAGTTATTTTTCAGGGCTCGCAGAATGCCGCGCCATTCAAGTAGTTTTTTGGCATAGGACATCGCGGCGTGCGCCGGACTGGTCGACGGCAGACGCTGCATTCGCAGCGCACCGGTTTCCAGTGCCGGTGCTACGTGACGTTGAAATAAGCGTTCGGCGGCGGCGCCGTTGAAAAACACATGCCGGATGTTGGCATGCTGTGCGAGGAAGGAAATCAAGTCGTTGGTGATGATCGTGCGTTCATCGATGGCAGCATCGAGACTGCCGGGTCGCACGCAGGCGGCGAGTACATCCCATAGCGCAATGCCTGACTGACGCAGTTTCAGTGTACGCGTCGCATAGGGCAAATCCGCAGACGCGCCGATTAGGTCGCCCATGATGCGCCAGAAGGCGTTGCGCGGATGCGCGTAGTACCGGCCGGCGCGCAGAGATTCAATGCCGGGCATGCTGCCTAGGATCAGGATCTGCGCCTTGCTGTCAGCAACCGGCGCAAAGCTGTGGATGACCGGAGCGCGCGACAATGGATTCAGCTGCGGGTTTTTGCCGCAAGGTCTGCAACTTCGGGCGCTTCGGCGAGATGCTGTTCCAGCACGCCGGGATCATCCGCCATATAACGTTCGACGGCCGGGTAGTCGATTTCATAATCGGGATGCATCGAGCCGGGCCAGCCGCCGCCCGGCACGACCGCAAACGCTTCCACCATGAAGCCCGGCACCAGCGTCAGTTCCGGT
>JBILYA010000189.1:0-4972 GCA_044378065.1 Burkholderiales bacterium
GCGGCTCACCCGCACCGCTCAGGTTGGATGTGCAGCGGCCGCACAGATCCGGATGATTCGCGTCATGGCCGACGTCGGCGCGGTAATGCCAGCAGCGTTCGCATTTGGTGTGCGCGCTTGGTTTGACGTCGATCGCGATGCCCGAACCCGGAACGTGACGAACCTTTGCGCTGGAGGTGATCATCACGAAGCGCAGATCGTCACCGAGGCGATTGAGCGCACCATAAGAAAGCTCGTTGTGCGTGGAAATTTCGATTTCCGCCTGCAACGGCGAACCAATGGTGCCTTGCGCCCGGTGCTCTTCGATTTTCCTGTTCACTTCATTACGGATATCCCGCACGGTCTTCCACGAATCCCTCACTTCCGGATCCAGGGATTGCGGGGGCAGTGCATGCCACAGCTCTTCAAATATGCTGCCTTCCGGACCGCCCTTGAACACCTGCCACGCCTCCTCGGCGGTAAAGCTCAGCACCGGAGCCATCATCTTGATCAGCGAATTCGCGATATGCCACAGCGCGTTTTGCGCGGCACGGCGCGGCTGCGAATCGGCACCCGTGGTGTACAGCCGGTCTTTCAGGATGTCGAGATAAAAAGCGCCGAGGTCTTCGGAGCAGAAGGCCGTCAGGCTTTTAACCACCGCATGAAACTCGTAACGCTCGTAGCCGGCGGCCACATCGTTCTGGAATTTGCGCGTCAGCTCCAAGGCATAACGGTCAATCTCCAGCCACTGCTCCGGCGGCAGCGCATGTTTGCTGACATCGAAATCCGCCAGATTGGCCAGCAGGAAGCGCAGCGTGTTGCGGATGCGGCGGTAGGACTCAACCACGCGCTTGAGGATCTCCTTGGAGATCGACAGCTCGCCCGAATAATCGGTACTCGCCACCCACAACCGCAGAATGTCGGCACCGAGTTCGTCCATCACCTGCTGCGGCACGATGACATTGCCCTTGGACTTGCTCATTTTCTTGCCCTGGCCGTCAACCACAAAGCCGTGGGTCAGCAGGGCCTTGTACGGCGCGCAACCGTCCATCATGCTGGCGGTCAGCAGCGAGGAATGGAACCAGCCGCGGTGTTGATCCGAGCCTTCGAGATAAAGATCGGCCGGGAACGCACCGGTGTCGGCATGCGAACCGCGCAGCACCGTGCTGTGTGTGGTGCCGGAATCGAACCAGACGTCCAGCGTGTCCTTGATCTTTTCATACTGCCCAGCATCAGCGCCGAGCAGTTCCTCAGCATTCAGCGCCTGCCAGGCTTCGATACCCTCGCGCTCGACGCGCTGTGCGATCTGCTCCAGCAGTTCCAGCGTGCGCGGATGCAGCGTCGCGGTTTCCTTGTGCACAAAAAATGGCATCGGTACACCCCACTGCCGCTGCCGCGACAGCGTCCAGTCCGGGCGGTTGGCAATCATGCCGTGCAAACGCGCCTTACCCCAGTCGGGATAGAACTGCGTCGCCTCTACGGCGCGCAGCGCCGTGGCGCGCAAGGTTTCTTTCGGCTTCACGCCGTTGTAACCGGGAGTCTCTTCCATACCGGCAAACCACTGCGTGGTCGCGCGCAGGATGATCGGCGTCTTGTGCCGCCAGCAGTGCATATAGCTGTGCAGGTCGGTCTTGCTCGAGAACAGCACGCCCTTTTCTTCCATGTGCGCGATGATCTGCGGATTGGCTTTCCAGATCATCAGCCCGCCGAACTGCGGCAGCGACGCGATGTATTTGCCGTCACCCATCACCGGCGTGAGGATTTCGTCATCCTTCAGGCCGTGCTTGCGGCAGGAGTGAAAGTCCTCCACGCCATAGGCCGGCGCGGCGTGAACCATGCCGGTGCCGGTTTCCAGCGTGACATAGTCGGCCAGATACACCGGTGATTGGCGGTCGTAGAACGGATGCTTGAATTTGATCTGCTCCAGCGCCTCACCCTTGCACGACGCCAGCGTCGTACCGGTCAGTCCGTAGCGTGCGAGACAGGCTTCCTGCAAATCGGCCGCGAGAATCAGCAGACCCTTTTCGGTATCGACAAGGTTGTAGCTGAATTCGGGATGCGCATTCAGCGCCTGGTTCGCCGGCAGCGTCCACGGCGTTGTCGTCCAGATCACCGCAAAGCCCGGCTTTTCCGGCAGCGCCTTCAGGCCGAAAGCCTTCGCCACCTTGTCCGCTTCCGCGAACGGGAAACCGACATCGACCGCCGGATCCTTGCGATCTTCATATTCGACTTCCGCTTCCGCCAGCGCCGAGCCGCAATCAAAACACCAGTTGACCGGCTTCAGGCCGCGATAGACGTAACCCTTCTCCAGCAGTTTGCCCAGCGCACGAATCTCGTCTGCTTCGTTGCGGAAGGCCATCGTCAGATAGGGATGATCCCAATCGCCAAGCACGCCGAGGCGGCGGAAATCCTTTTTCTGGCGCTCGACCTGTTCCGACGCATAGGCGCGACACAAGCGCTGCGTTTCCGCTGTAGGCAGGTGTTTGCCGTGCTGCTTTTCGATCTGCACTTCGATCGGCATGCCGTGACAGTCCCATCCCGGCACATAGGGCGCATCGAAACCGGACAGCGATTTCGATTTAACGATGATGTCTTTCAGAATCTTGTTGACCGCATGGCCAATGTGAATGTCACCGTTGGCGTAGGGCGGGCCGTCATGGAGCACGAAGCGTTTGTTGCGCCCTTTGCTGACTTCACGGATGCGCTGGTAGAAACGGCGCTCTTCCCATTCGGCGAGCATCTTCGGTTCGCGTTTCGCCAGATCGCCGCGCATCGGGAACGGCGTATCCGGAAGATTCAGTGTGCTTTTGTAGTCAGCCATGTCTGCTTCAATTCAATACTGCGGGTTCAATGTCCGGCGCGCGCTCAGGCTGCGCGCCGCGAAAAATAGTCGCGCGTATCAGCCACATCACGCGCGATCTGCTGTTTCAGGGTTTCGAGATCGACATACTTCGCTTCATCGCGGAACTTGTGCAGGAAATCGACCCGCACCAGTTCGCCGTAAATTTCTTCCTTAAAATCAAATATATAGACTTCCAATACGGGGGCGGCACCGCGCGCCTTCACCGTCGGCCGCACACCCAGACTGGCCACACCCTGCAGCCGCTTGCCATCACCGCGGATCAGTTCCACCGCAAAGATACCGGTCAGTGGCGGCCGATTGTGCTTCATCTGCACGTTCGCCGTCGGGAAACCAAGTTCGCGTCCGAGACGGTCGCCACTCACCACGCGGCCGCTGATGCTGAACGGACGGCCGAGCAGATGACCTGCACGCGCCACATCGCCGCCGGCCAGCGTTTCACGCACCGCAGTGCTCGATACGCGGCCGCCGTCATGTTCAACGGTCGCCATGCCTTCGACTGTATAGCCGTGCTGCGCTGCCTGCGCGCGCAGCATCGCCAGATCGCCGGCACGCCTTGCGCCGAAACGGAAATCATCACCGACCTGCAGCCAGCGCACGCCGAGACCGCGCACCAGAATACGCTCAATGAAATCCTGCGCCGTCACCTGTGCCAGCGCGAAATTGAAGCGCAGCACATAGGCACGATCGACGCCGTGCTCACGCAGCATCAGCAGTTTTTCGCGTAGCGTCGTGAGCCGCACAGGAGCCTGGTCCGGGGCAAAAAATTCTCGGGGATGCGGCTCAAAGGTCATCACGCAGGCCGGCAGTCCGCGTACGGAAGCCGCCGCCCGCAGTTTGGCGAGCATGGCCTGATGACCGAGATGAACCCCGTCGAAATTGCCGATGGTCAGCGCGACGGGGCTGGAGGCAGCGTCCGGAACGCTGCGCAGGATTTGCATGAACCCGCCTTATTCCCAGAGAAGCGCGCTAAAAGGCTGAATTTTAGCGTGTTTTCAGAGGGCGGGGCTAGGCGGCGCGACTGCGCTCCGTGGTTTCGGCAGCCGCTTGCGCCGACTTCACCCGGGCATAGACCTCGCCCAACAAAATGACCGCCGGGCCGGAGATGTTTTGCGCAGCGGCCTTACCGAGATCGGCCAGCCGCACTGCAATCCGGCGTTCACCGGGAAGGCTCGCACTTTCAACAATCACCACCGGCAAGTCGGGATTGGCGCCACGGGCCATCAACGTGGCGGCGATCAGCTCCGCTTCGCCGATGCCCATATAAATCGCGCAGGTATCTGCCGCAAGGGCGCTATGCGCCCAGTCATGCCCCTCTTCGCCCGCGCCGCGCCGCGGCGTCACAAACGTGACATTGCGCGACAACCCGCGCCGGGTCATTGATGTGCCGACCGCCGCACTGGCAGCCAGTGCGGCTGTTATGCCGGGGACGATTTGATACGGAATACCGTTTTGCTCCAGCACATCGATCTCTTCCTGTGCACGGCCGAACAGCATGGGGTCACCACCTTTGAGACGCACAACAACCGCATGAGAACCGGCCGCATCGACCAGCCGCTTGTTGATGAAGCGCTGTGCGGTCGAGTGCCGGCCACAACGTTTGCCGACAGCGATCTTTTCCGCCTTGTCCGCCAGCGCAATCGTATCGGAATGGACCAGCGCGTCGTAAAACACGATATCGGCACGGCGCAGCAGGTCTGCTGCTCGCAGCGTCAGCAGGTCGGGGGCGCCCGGTCCTGCACCAACGAGATAAACCGTGCCGGTTGCCGACATCGCATCAGGCCGCTTCTTTTTCGCGACGGCGGAACAGCGGCACCGGGCGCTCCACCGAGGTCTGGTAAGCCTCGCTGAAATCGTTGAATGCCGACAATGCGCCTTGGGCATCGAGGCCGTCGTTGAGCGGGAAGGAATCAAAGCCGCAGCGCGACAGGTAATACAACTGATCGCGCTGGATGTCGCCGATCGCGCGCAACTCGCCCTTCCAGCCGTAACGTTCACGCAGCAAACGCGCCGTCGAATATCCACGGCCATCGGTAAACTGCGGGAAGTTGACCGCAATCACGCTGAAAGCGTCGAGGCTGTCGGCGATCAGCACCGGATCTTCGTCGCTTTCCAGCCACAGACCGAGTTTGC
>JBILYA010000226.1:0-4285 GCA_044378065.1 Burkholderiales bacterium
CCCGTGGTTCGGCCCAGCAGTTCGTCTGCAAGACCCTGCCACAGGCGCAGCGGGACCAGCACATCACCGGTGGCCGGTACCGACGGCAGGCTGCCGTCGGCCGTCCAGTCAAGCCGCTGCCAGCTGTTGTTGATGATTTTCGCGTTTTTGATCAGGGTTGCCATACACATGCTCCTTGAAAGGGGTGACGCCGATGCGCCGCACGACATCAATGAATTTTTCGGATTCGCTGTCGCGGTATTTGAGATAGGTTTCAATCAGCTTTTCGATGACATCCGGCACTTCGTACTGCGCGAACGACGGGCCGATGACCTTGCCCAGCGACGCCGCATTGCCCTGCGACCCGCCGATGGAGATCTGGTAGAACTCCGCCCCCTGCTTGTCGACGCCGAGAATGCCGATGTGGCCGACATGGTGGTGACCGCAGGAATTCATGCAGCCGGAAATATTCAGGTCGAGTTCGCCGATGTCATGCTGGTAATCCAGATCATCAAAGCGGCGCTGGATTGCTTCCGCCACCGGAATCGACTTGGCATTGGCCAGCGAGCAGAAATCGCCGCCGGGACAGGCGATGATGTTGGTGATCAGGCCGATGTTCGGTGTCGCCAGACCCAGCAGCTTGGCTTCCAGCCACAGCGCGTGCAGATCGGACTGACGCACGTCGGACAACACCAGATTCTGTTCATGCGATACGCGCAGTTCGCCGAAACTGTAACGGTCGGCGAGATCGGCCACGGCATCCATCTGGTCCGCAGTCGCATCTCCCGGCGGAATACCGGTCTTTTTCAGTGACAGCGTGACCGCGGCATAACCCGGCACCTTGTGCGGATGCACGTTGCGGCCGGCCCAATTGGCGAAGCCGCGTTCGCGCGCCAGCGCCTGCGTGTATTGCACCGACAACGCATCGAGTGACTGATATTGCGGCCGGGTGAAGCGCGCTTCGATGCGGCTGACTTCAGCAGCGGTCAGTTTGCCCGGACCGTCTTTCAGGTGCGCCCATTCGGCATCGACCTGCTTGCGAAATTCTTCCGGCATCAGTTCCTTCACCAGAATCTTGATGCGCGCCTTGTATTTGTTGTCGCGGCGGCCGAAGCGGTTATAGACGCGCAGGATGGCGTCCAGGTACGTCAGCAGATGCGGCCAGGGCAGGAATTCGCGGATTACCGTGCCGATGATCGGCGTGCGGCCAAGACCGCCGCCGACGAGCACGCGGAAACCGATGTCGCCGTTTGCGGCGCGAACCGCCTGCAGGCCGATGTCATGCACCTGGATCGCGGCGCGATCCTGTTCGGCCCCCGATACCGCGATCTTGAATTTGCGCGGCAGGAAGGCGAACTCCGGATGAAAGCTCGACCACTGGCGGATCAACTCACACCACACCAGCGGATCAACAATCTCGTCGGGCGCGATGCCGGCGAAATGGTCGCTGGTGGTGTTGCGGATGCAGTTGCCGCTGGTCTGGATCGCGTGCATTTGCACCGACGCCAGATGGGCGAGGATTTCGGGAACGTCTTCGAGTTTGGGCCAGTTGTACTGGATGTTCTGGCGGGTGCTGAAATGGCCGTAGCCGCGGTCCCATTTACGGGCAATGTGAGCGAGTGCCCGCAACTGCCGGGAGGACAGCAGGCCATAGGGGATCGCCACCCGCAGCATGGGCGCAAACCTTTGAATATAAAGACCATTTTGCAGCCGCAGCGGACGAAAATTGTCCTCACTAAGTTCGCCCGCGAGGAAGCGCCGGGTCTGGCCGCGAAACTGGGCCACCCGTTCGTCTACCAAGCGCTGATCGATCTCGTCATACAGATACATGTCCGGCACCTCGCTCCTTGAGGCTGCCGATACTAGGTACCCCCTTATATATCGTCCAAGAATATGTTATTTATTATTAAGCTGTTTTTGTTATATAAGAACGCAATATCAAGGTAACTCATTGAATTTACAGCAATTACGCTATTTGCGCGAAATCGCCCGCAACGGATTGAAGGTTTCCGATGCCGCGGAATCGCTGTTCACCTCGCAACCGGGCATCAGCAAACAGATCCGGCTGCTGGAGGAGGAACTCGGCGTCACCATCCTCGTTCGCAACGGCAAACGCATCACCGCGCTGACCGAGCCGGGAAGGATTGTGCTCGACATCGCCGAACGCATCCTGCGCGACACCGACAACCTGCGCGAGGTCGGCCGCGAATTCAATGCAGGCGGCAGCGGCACAATGGTCGTCGCCACTACGCACACGCAGGCGCGCTACGCGCTGCCGCCGGTGTTCGCGCGTTTCACGCAGCGTTATCCGCAGGTGCGGCTGACCCTGCGCGAAGGCAGTCCGGCGCAGATCGCTGCGATGCTGCGCGACGGCATCGCCGATGTCGGCATCGCCACCGAGTCGGATGAGGAGTTCGAAGAACTGGTCACCCTGCCCTGCGCACAATGGACGCGCAGCGTGATCACGCCGCTGCGCCATCCGCTGCTCGGTGCCGGCCCGCTGACGCTGGAAAAAATCGCGCAATACCCGCTGATCACCTACGACTTCGCCTTCACCGCCAATTCGCCGATCAAGCGCGCCTTCGATTCCGCCAATATCAAACCCAATGTCGTACTGACCGCCGTCGCGGCCGACGTGATCAAGGCCTATGTCGAGCAAGGCATGGGCATTGGCATCCTCGCCAAAATGGCCTTCGATCCCGCGCGCGATCACGGCGTACGCCTGATCAATGCCGACCATCTGTTCGAACCCAGCACGACACGCATCGCCCTGCGGCGCAATGCCTGGCTGCGCGGCTATGTTTATGACTTCATCGAGCTGTTTGCACCAACTTTGAGCCGTGATGTGGTCAATGTCGCACTGAGCGGGGGCAATACACGGGTCGCCGCACTCTAGAAAGCGGGCAGGCATTATTCCTGCTTGAGATACACGGATCGCGGGAGTAGATTGACCGCACAAGACGAACAACATTCACTGGAGTTTTGCCATGAACCGATACTTCACTGCCACCCTCTGCGCCGCCGCATTTTCGGCATGCGCATTCCCGTCCGCGCAGGCCGCCGACAACTTCCCGAACCGCGCCGTGCGCATGATCATCCCCTTCCCGGTCGGCGGCGCCACCGACATCCTTGCGCGCGTTGTCGCGCAAAAAAGCAGCGAGCTGTTCGGTCAGCAGGTTGTCGTGGACAACCGTCCCGGTGCCGGCGGCACGCTGGGCTCGCGCATTGCCGTCACCGCGACTGCAGACGGCTACACGCTGCTGATGGGCACCACCAGTACACACGCCATCGGCCCGCATCTGTATGCCAAACCGCCTTACAACTCGCTGACCGATTTTTCACCGATTACCCAGATCGCCACCTCGCCGAATGTGCTGATGGTGGCGTCGCAGGTTCCCGCGCAATCGATCAAGGAACTCGTAGCGCTCGCCAAGACGCAGCCGGGCAAGCTGAACTTCGGATCATCAGGCACCGGCACGCAGTTCCACCTCTCCGGTGAACTGCTGAAACTGCTCGCCGGTATCAACATCGTCCACGTGCCTTACAAAGGCACCGCGCTGGTCTATCCGGAAATGTTCAGCGGGTCGATCCAGATCCTGTTCGACGTCCCCGTGGTGGCCTTGCCCTTTATCAAACAGGGTCGCGTGCGCCCACTGGGCGTTTCCGGCAAAAAACGCATCAATGTATTGCCCGAGGTGCCGACCATTGTCGAAGCCGGCATTGCCGGTTATGACGCCGACCTGTGGTTCGGACTGTTTGCGCCCACCAAGGTACCGGCGGAACGCCTGACCCGCGTGCAGACCGAAGTGCTCAAGGCGCTCGCCTCCAATGAAGTACGTGATCGGTTCGCGGCACTCGGCGCCGACGGCGTCGGCAGCACACCCGCGGCATTTGCGGCCTTCCTGAAAGCGGAAAACGAAAAGTGGGAAAAAGTCGTCAAGGCTTCAGGCGCAAAAATTGATTAAACCGCATGGCTGCGAAACCCTGCCGAGTAATATGCTGGCTGTAGCCTGAGCCGGTTTTAGCGGCCTCGCCCGCAGCAAAGCGCGTTCATCTTTGCAATTGCGGTGCTGCTACGGTAGTTTGTGATGCTGCACCGCCGGCCGTTGCCGGGATGCAACCTTAAAACCCTTCAGAGGCATCAACCATGATCGATCTGAGCCCGTCACGCACGCGCCGCGTCGTGCTCGGATTTGCCGCCCAGCTCCACGCGAGCCAGGCCGGCACTTCCGACCCCGACTACGACAAACTCCAATTCAAAGGAAACACCATGTACCGCCCGATTTCACAGTCGCAGTCCGTATTA
>JBILYA010000057.1:0-9026 GCA_044378065.1 Burkholderiales bacterium
CGCGCGCGCCGCCGGAATATGCCGGCCGGGCTTGCCGATGACGATCAGCATTTCGGTTTCATAATCGAGCTTTTTCGTTACCTGCTCGTCGCGCACGATATTGTCGCCGGGGCCAATGACGCCCAGGCCGGTCTTCAGGAAAAACTCCGGGTCCTTGCGTGTGACTTCGGGCTTCTCTTCCCGGTGGTCCCAGTAGTTCTCGCCGCTGCACAGGATCAGCGACGGCGCGATCGGTGCGCGCAGACGGGTTTTGGCCAGCGAGGTGCGCGCGGCAGCCGGCGCCGCTTTCACCGCGGCACGGGCCGCATCGAGTCCGGCACCCCCCGCCGCGATCAGCAGGGTCATGTCGGAAAAAGCCGCAAGCATCGCCGGTGCAGTGCCGTTGGGCGCCGCATCCAGCAGATCCACCACATCATCACCGGCCAGCGCGCCCAAGCGCAGCGCGCCGTTACGTTCATATCGGACGAATTGCATCAGGACACCGGATTTTCGAGGGTGCCGATCGGCTCGATGGTGATGGCGACATGGTCACCGGGCTTGAGATATTTCGGCGGATTAAAGCCGATGCCGACGCCGGCGCAGGTACCGGTGGCGATCAGGTCGCCCGGCTCCAGGGTCATTACCCGCGACAGGTCTTCGATCAGACGCGGGATGTCGAAAATCAGCTGGCTGACGAAAGCGTTCTGACGGATCTCGCCGTTGACCTTGGTGATCAGCTTCAACTGGGTAACGTCTTTGATCTCGTCGGACGTCACGATACACGGGCCCATCGGGCAAAAGCCATCGAGACTCTTGCCGAGAAACCACTGCTTGTGGCGGTTCTGCAGCGTGCGGGCCGTCACGTCGTTGATGATGGTGTAGCCGTAGACGTGTTTGTAGGCGTCCTTCTGCGTGATATTGCGCCCGCCTTCGCCGATGACCACGGTCAGCTCGCCTTCGTAATCGACGGAATTGGTGTAGTCATTGGCGCTGGGGATCGGTTCGCCCTGCGCAATCACCGAGTTCGGCCATTTGGTGAACATGATGGGCACGTCGGGAATCGCATCCTTGCCGGCGCTGGCATCAAAGCCGCTGTTATGGAATTCCTTGGCGTGGTCGTGATAGTTCTTGCCGACGCAGAGAATGTTTTTTGCCGGACGCGGAAACGGCGCGAGCAGTTTGACGCTGGCGGCAGGAATGCGGCCCTCACCACTTTTGACCGCCTTGCGCGCACGCGACAGGCCTTTTTTGCCCAGCGCGACAAAGGCCGTCATTTCCTTCGGCAGCCGGGTCGATGCCGACAGGTCGACAATCGTGCCGGATTCCTGGTCGTGCACGCCGATGCGTGCGCCCTGGGCATCAGAAAAAGTAACCAGACGCATTCAGTTCACTCCTTGTTGAATAATCAAAAGCGCCGCCTCTGGCAGCGCATCAATACAAATCCTGATCAGTCCGGCTTGGCGCCCGAGACCTTGACCACGTGCGCCCACTTGGCGATGTCCTGGTTCAGGTATTTCTCGAATTCGCTCACCGACATCACCAGCGCCTCGGCACCCTGCTTTTCCCAGCTCGCTGCCGTGTCGGCGCGGGTGGTGACCTTGGTGATTTCGCCGTTCAGCCGGTCGAGAATGGGCCGCGGCGTCTGCGCCGGTGCCATCACGCCCAGCCAGATCGTCGCTTCGTAACCCTTGACGCCGGCCTCCGAGACCGTCGGCAGTTCCGGCGTGACTTTGGAACGCTTCAGGCCGGTCGTCGCCAGCGCCCGTACCTTGCCGGCACGCGCATGCGTAGTCATCGTGGTCACCGCATCGAACATCATCTCGACCTGGCCGCTCAGCACACTGGTGCGAGCCTCGCCGCTACCCTTGTGCGGCACATGCACGATATCGGCCTTGATCAGCGATTTAAAGTATTCGCCGGCCATGTGGTACGGCGTGCCGTTGCCTGAAGATGCGTAGTTCAGGCCCTTGTCCTTGGCTTTCGCGAGTTTGACCAGCTCACTGACACTGCGCACCGGCAACGACGGATGCACGACCAGAATCAGATCGGAATAATTGATCGGCGCCACCGGCGCGAAGTCCTTCATCAGTGTGAAGGGCTTTTTCGGAATCAGCGATTCGTTGACGGTATGGGTGTTCGACATCAGCAGCAGCGTGTAGCCGTCAGCGGGCGACTTGGCCACGACATCCGTGCCGATGATGGAGCCTGCGCCTGGCCGGTTCTCGACGATCACGTTATGCCCCAACGGCTGCTGCAGTTGCTGCGCGAGGAAACGGGCGTAGAGGTCAGCCGGTCCGCCGGCACCGAAGGGAACCACAATACGCACCGGTTTCACCGGATAATTCTGGGCCGATGCCAGGCCGGCGACAGCCGCCATCACGGTAAACGCAACACCGCGCAACGCCAATTGCAGGACACGCATTGTGATCTCCTCACGGGATTTGAATGGACCTGGACTGCGCGCGCTGCGGCGGGGCCGGCGGCGCAAATTGTTCCGCATATTGTAACCCACGGCGCTGCCCGCAGACCTCCGCCCGGGCTGCTGAATCCAGCGTTTTGCAGGTGCTGCAGCAGAGCCACCGGCCTGTTCTGCTAGACTCAAAACCAGCTGACTCCGCAGAGAATTACGCCATGAATTCAAACGATAACCGCAGCCCCCGCTCATTCCGCAAAAAGTCCTGAAGCTGATGAACAGCCTCCTGCAACGGACGGTCGACCGTCTGGTCACCACGCGCCCCGGCGAACTGCGCGCCCTGTGCTGGTCATTCGCCTATTTTTTCTGCCTGCTCGCCTGCTATTACGTGCTGCGGCCGCTGCGCGACGAAATGGGCATCGCCGGCGGCGTGCGCAATCTGCCCTGGCTGTTCACGGCAACCTTTTTTGTGATGCTCGCCGCGGTACCGGTGTTCGGCGCCATCGTTGCACGCCTGCCGCGCCGGCGATTCATTCCGCTGGTCTACCACTTCTTTGTCGCCAACATCGCCATCTTCTGGCTGCTGCTGACTTTCGACATCGGCAAGGTGCATGTCGCGCGGGTATTTTTTGTGTGGATCAGCATCTTCAATCTGTTTGCCGTGTCGGTGTTCTGGTCGTTCATGGCCGACCTCTACGCTTCGGAACAGGGTAAGCGGTTGTTCGGATTCATTGCCGCCGGCGGCTCAGCCGGTGCCCTGCTCGGCCCCACGGTGGCGTTGTGGCTGTCCGTACCGTTGGGTCCGGCCAATCTGCTGATCGTCGCCGCAATCCTGATCGAGATCGCCGTGTTCTGCGCGCTGCGCCTCGAAGCCGCCGCACCGCAATTACGCGCCTCGGCGGAACCGGCTGCAGGCTCATCCTCGACTGTGGCTGCCGGCAGCACCTCTTTGGGCGGCGGCTGGTTCGCCGGCATCGCCATGCTGGTGCGCTCGCCTTATCTGGCCGGCATCGCGCTGTGGGTCGCACTACTGTCACTGGCCGGTACTTTCCTGTATTTCCAGCAGGCTGAAATCGTCAAAGCCGCATCGGATGACCCGGCCGTGCGCACGCGCATTTTTGCCACGATTGATCTGGCAGCCGGACTGCTGACGCTGCTGGTACAGTTCCTCGCCACCGGCCGGCTGATCACCCGCTTCGGCGCCGGCCCCGCCGCAGCCGTGCTGCCCCTGGTGTTTTTCCTGGGATTTCTCACGCTGTGGCTGAGCCCGATGCTATGGCTGGTGATTGCCTTCCAGGCAGTGCAACGCACTGCCAATTTTTCGCTGTCGAATCCGGCTCGCGAAGTGCTGTTCACCGTGCTCGACCGCGCAGAAAAATACAAGGCCAAGAACGTCATTGATCTGGTGGTGTTCCGCGGAAGCGATGCCTTGAGCGGCTGGCTGTTCTCGGCGTTGCGCGGTGCCGGTCTGGAACTCGGTGCCATCTCGCTGGCCACCGTGCCGGTCACCGCCGGCTGGCTGGCACTGGCGCTGTGGCTGGGCCGGCAGCAGGAACAGCGCGCCGCCACACAGAAACACCGCTGAAGAACCGATACTCAACAGACCAATAGATGAAACAGATGAAACAAAACGCAAACTGCACGCTGTTTTCGCGCCGCGACATGCTGACCCTCGGACTTGGCCTGGGGACGATGGCCTTGGCCGGCAAGGTTGGCGCACAGCAGTCCGCGCCCCTGATGACACGAGCGATCCCGCGCAGCGGCGAACGGCTGCCGGTGATCGGCCTCGGCACTGCGATTATTTTTGATATCGGCAACGATACCGCGCAGCGCGCCGAACGCGCCAAAGTCATCAATGCCTTTCTCGCCGGGGGCGGACGACTGGTCGATACCGCCCCTTCCTACGGCAGCGCCGAATCCGTCGTCGGCGACCTGCTCGCAGAACTCAAGGCACGTGACAAGGTCTTCCTCGCCACCAAGGTACGTTCCAGCAACAACACCGAATTCGTTGCCCAAATGAAAGAGTCGCAACAGCGGCTGCGCTCGCCGAAATTCGACCTGATGCAGATGCACAACGTCGGCTTTCTCGATCGCGCGATGTTCGCCTCACAACTGGCCATCGTGCGCGAATGGAAACAGCAGGGAATTTTCCGCTACATCGGCGTCACCCACTCACAGGATCAGGAACGCGCCAACGACCGCCTGATCGAAATGATGCAGCAGGAGAAACTCGACTTCATCCAGGTCAACTATTCGATGGCCGAGCGCAGCGTCGAACAGCGCCTGCTCGCCGCTGCCGCCGATACCGGCACCGCGGTGCTTTGCAATCTGCCCTTCGCCCGCGGCGTGCTGTTCCGTGCCGTGCGCGGACAGACGCTGCCGTCGTGGGCCGCCGAGGCCGGCGCGGTCACCTGGGGACAGTTTTTCCTGAAATATCTGCTGGCTCATCCGGCAGTGAATGCGGTGATGCCCGGTACCGACAAGGTCGAATACATGCAAGACAATCTCAATGCCGGTCGCGGCCTGCTGCCGGATGCTGCGATGCGCCGCCGAATGGCAGCGCATCTCGATACGCTGCTCTAAATCAATCTCAGGCGCGTTTCACAGGGCGGATCGCCACGCCGTCATCGGTGATGCGGCGGTTAAGCAGGTTGGCGCAGGCCGCCACTACCGCCAGCGACGGCGTCGGAACGCCGGTCATCTGACCGAGTTCAATCAGCACATTGATGATGGCATCCATCTCGAGCGGACGGCCGGCGCGTACATCCTGCAGCGTCGAGGTCGGCAGCGATGCGCGTTTCGCCGCATCGGCCACCCGCGCCTCGACATCAACGTCCATTTTGGTGCCCACGGCATTGGCCAGCGCCATCACTTCGCGCATCATCGCCACAGCCAGCGGCTTGGAACCGGCGAATTCAGCAACCTCGCGCGCGGTCGACTGGGTGATCGCACCCAGCGGATTCCATACCGCGTTCGACAGCAGTTTGGTCCATTTGACCAGGCGCACATCATTCGACACCTTGCCGGTCCAGCCGGCGCGGGTGGCGATATCGGCAATCGCCTGAACGCGCGGCGTCACCGTGTTGTCGATTTCTCCGATGACCAGGGCGTCGGTGTCGCCATCCGGCACGCGAATATGTCCCGGCGCAATCAGGTCGGAAGGCTTCAGTGCCGTACCGCCAATGATCATCTGCGGTTCAAACGTGCGCATCAGCACGCCGTCCGGATCCAGTGATTTGAGTTGCGCGTCCTTGAACTTCGACGGCACGCCCTGGAAATACCACCACGGGATGCCGTTCTGCGGGAATACCAGTACGCCGTCCTTCTTCACCAGACCGCGCAGATGTTGCGCCACCGGTGCGATCTGCTGCGACTTCAGCGTCACGAACACCACGTCATACGGCCCCTTCTCCTCGCCCGGCTTGCACACGCGCACCTTGATCGGATCGGGCATGCCGCTTTTCGGACCTTCAAGGATCAGCCCGCGCGTCGCCAACGCCTCATACTGCGCTCCGCGCGCCACCAGCGTCACATCCTCACCGGCGACCGTCAGACGGCCGCCAAAAAAACCACCGATGGCGCCAGCGCCATAAACCAGAATCTTCATTGTTATTCCCGGGTTGAGTTACAGGGTGCCGGCGCGATGCTCCGTCGGCAACAGATCATAAGTATTTGTTTTTATTAATTAATATTAAGCAGTTAAACAGGCCAGCGCCGAATCGATAACGGCATCGGCCACGGCAGCCAGCTCAGCCGCCGTACGGTTCTGCACCGGGTGAGGAACATACACCACCGCCGGCTCAAAACCCAGCGCCCGGCTCTGCACGGCGACCGCATCGCGAAACTCCGTCGTCACCACCGACACGCCAGGCAAGCCACGCTGATCAAAAGTCATGAGGTCGTGCAGACTGCACGACGTGCATGACCCTCAATCCGAGAGCCCGATCAACACCACATCGGCTTCACTGACCACCTTGTCGACGATTTCCTTCGAAGCAACCTTGGCATTGGTCGGTTTTCCGAAGCGTTTGGTGTTGATGCCGCGCTCACCCATACGCTGTTCGATCCGGTTCAGGAATTCATCGCTGCGTGTCTTGCCGATATCGAACAGGCCCACGGTCAGGCCTTCCAGCGACTTCGGCGGCGCACGCCTTGCGCGCATCACCGATTCGGTTTCCGCAGTCGGATCGCGCATCCAATTCATCGCGCTCATTACTTGATCTCCTTGGTCACGGGTTGCAGTTCGGTACGGCTGCGGCCGGCCAGCCAGCCCGGCAGGATCGCCGAGAACAGTCCGGCGGCGCCGCCGGCACGCACCACCATCAATGCATCTTCATGAAACTTCGGCACCTGCTCACCGGAACGGCTCGCCGGTATGCCCTCGCCCACACCGTCTGCACCGGCAACCAGCTCTGCGCCGGGCCTGATGGTCGCTTCATACAGGGCACGTTCAATACGTGCACGGTCCCAGCCCGCCTCGCGGTAGATGCCGTAATGTTCCGGCGACAGCACCAGCACCGCACGCGCCGACTGCACCAGCTTGGGATGACCGATTTTCACCAGCGACATTGCAAACGATTTGGTCAACGCCTCGGGCGTTCGCGATTTCTGATCGACAAACGCCTCGGGACCGTGCCCCTGGAACAGCGTCACCGCGGATTTGCCCGGTGCAATGCCACGCGCCTGCGCCAGCGGCTGCCAAGCGGGATCAGACTCATCTTCGGCAAAACACAACGTGAACTTGCTCGGTGCACCCAGCGTTGACCGGTCCACCTCACCGGGACGGCCGCCGCCGACATTGCGCACGATCAGGTTCAGCGCGCGACCGATGGTGGCGTTGGCGCGGTTACCCTGTCCCAGCGCATTGATTCCGCTGTTCATGCCGATGCGTTTGACGACAGGACCATTGACGATGATCACCGGCGCCGAGAAATAAGTTGTCGCCAGCACGCCATGCAGCGTAAACACCGGCTCCAGCGCCGCCTCGATCGCCGCCAGCAGCACCGGCATGTATTCCGGCCTGCAACCGGCCATCACGGCATTGATCGCGACTTTTTCGACCGTGCAGTCAGCAAGATTGGGCGGAATGCGGCCGACGAATTCATCAGGCTTGCGCGTCGTGCCTTTGAGCATCGCAATAATGCGTTCGTCGGTCGGTGGTGTAACCGGCAAACCATCGGTCCAGCCACGCTCGTAACAGACTTCAGCCGGATCAATGTTGTCGCCGTATTCCACCTTGCGTGCGGCGAGCCATGTGGCGCCGCGGTGTTTCGCTTCCAGCTTCTCGGCCACCCCGGGCTCGAGTGAACGCGACCCTCATCCCGGCCGCAATGCCGGCAGATGCGCGCCGAGGCCGGCAATGCCGGTCAGGCGCTGCCAGCCGGCGCGATCCCAGCCGACAACACGCTCGACTTCACGGCCGCCCTGATAACGGATCAGCGTCGGCATCGCCTCAATATTGTTTTTCCAGGACCAGTCGAGCTCACGGTCGTCGATCACACCGGTCACCCCGGCAGGGAACTCCGGATCATCCTGCGACACGATGCGGAAATCACGACGCTCTCCGGCGACAAGACGCATTTCATTTTCAATCAGCACACAGGTTTCGCAGGCACGCTTGGCGAACACGACCAGACCGTCGCGGATCAATGAGTCGGACAAATGCGTCTCCGGGATTATTGCGGATGGGTGAACCGCCTCCATTCTGCTACGCTAAGCGCCCATGCTCAACCCTGAAAAAAACGACCGACTGCTGGCTGCCCTGTTGCTTGCGGCTTTGGCCGCTTGCGCGCCGCTGGAATGGCACAAACCCGGAACAACGCCGGAAGACCTGTCCCGCGACCAGGCACGCTGCTCGGCACAGTCCCGCAGCGAGGCTGCGCTGCAACGCGCAACAATCCGCGCCCCCGCTCAGGTGGTCACCGATCCGCAAGGCCGTGTTGTTACCGTCAGGCCGGCATCGACAGACTCGGAACGTTTTGCCCTGGAACAGGATCTGATGCGTCAATGCATGCAGAATCAGGGTTATAGCCTGCAGACCAAACCGCAATCCCCGTGAGCGACCATGACCGACCCTTGCTTCAAGCGACGACTGCTGCTGCAGGCCGGCGCTGCCACCCTGCTCGCACCCGTGACTGAATCCCGCGCTGCGCCGGCAGGCCTGATCACCCGTGCAATCCCGCGCAGCGGAGAACGCCTGCCTGCCATCGGACTCGGCACTTACCAGGTGTTCGACCTGCCGCAAACGCAGCTTGCGGGCACCGAACTGCAAACCGTGCTGAAACGGTTTGTCGAACTGGGCGGTACAGTCGTCGACTCCTCGCCCATGTACGGCCATGCGGAAGCCACCACCGGCATACTCAGCAGCGCATTGAATGTGCGCAAGTCGCTGTTTTTCGCCACCAAGGTCTGGACCAGCGGACGCGACGCCGGCATCCGCCAGATGGAAGACTCCTTCCGTCTGATGCAGACCGGAACCATTGATCTGATGCAGGTGCATAACCTGCTCGACCTCAAGGCCCACCTGCCGGTGCTGCGCGAATGGAAAAAAAACGGTCGCATCCGCTACCTCGGCATCACCCACTATCACGCGGGTGCACATGCCGAAGTGGAAAAACTGGTCAAAACCGGTAAC
>JBILYA010000058.1:0-9019 GCA_044378065.1 Burkholderiales bacterium
TGCGTGTTTCCTCCGGGCGTTGTTATGTTCAGCGGCGGCCAGCGTAGTCCAGGATGTCAAAGCCGCAGTAACGGTCGACGATATAAATCAGTCCGCGGTCATCGACATCAGTGTCATTGGTTTGCGGGCATGGCTTGCCGCCGCAGGGTTCCGGGATGTACCAGCCGACTTCCTGCGGGGCTGACGGATCGGCAACATCGACAATGCGCAGGCCGCCGGCAAACCACGCGCAATACAGCAGTGTGTCGCCGCCTTTCCAGTTTTCCTGGAACTGGTGCGCGCCGAAACGGCCGGGCGTGGTGCGGCTCCAGGGGCTGTCGAGTTCACTGACCTCGAACAGCGACAGGGGTTTGATATTCGACAGATCGGAAACATCGAGCACCCACAGACAGCCGTGCGGGCGGCCGCGGCGGCGCGCCATTTCCTCGGCGTCATGCGCGTGGTCTTCCTCGTCGATGGCAACCGCGATGCGTTTGCCGTCGAGCTTTTTCAGCACCGGCATGAAGGTGTGGGAGGGTTCCGGATACGGCGGGTGATAGTTGAATGCACCGGTGGTTTTCGGCTGGCGGATATCGGTGACGTCGATCACGCGTACGCCGCCGTGCCAGCAGCCGGCCCACAATTCATTGCCGAAGCGCAGCGTGTGATGCAGGCGGTGCTGGCGGCCGGGCCAGGTCGGTTTTTCGCCGCCGGCGATGTGCTGGCCGGGCATCCACCACTTTGATACTTCCTCCGGCTTCGCCGGATTGCGGATGTCATAGGTCACGAGGATGTTGCCGATGAAGCCCGGCATTTCGGTGGAGATGTAGGCGTAATCCTTGTCCATGTCGAAGCGGTGCACGCCGCGGCCATGGGTTTTCTGGAAGTGGATCAGCTTTGGTTTGGATTTGTCGGAGACGTCATACAGGCTGAAGCCGCCGCGTTCATAAGGATTGCGTTCCGCTTCTTCCACCGCGGGAATGTCGGCGACGGCAACGCCCAGTTTTGCCGCGAGTTCGGCATTGGTGGCGTCACGGCCGAGTTCGGCTTTCAGGCGCGTGCGCAGTTTCGGCAACTCGTCGGCCTTGCGGCCGATGGCGGTCATATTGCGTTCGCTGTTGATGATCATCAGGTCGCCGATGACGCGCGCCTTGTGGCTGTGCGAATGCGGATCGGCGACATTCAACTGGGACACGATGCGCGGATTTTTCGGATCAGCGATGTCGAGAATGCTGGTGCCGAGCTGCTGCTTGTTCGGGATGTGCCCGATATAGGCGTAGTTACCTTCAACATAGACCTGACCGGCGCCCGGCAGATCAAGGTGCGACAGGCGTTTGACGTTGTGGGCCAGCGTGCCTGGCTTAGCAATGGTGTCCAAGTGGCGTTCCGTCCATGATGTGGTGTCGTCTCAAATGAGGCGGAAAGTCTACCGCAAGGGCCCTGCTGCGGCTCGGTTAGAATACAAAAACACCGCAAAATCATCCGTCGTGTTCTGTCTGGCACCGACGGATCCATAGCTGAGGAGAAGTCCGGATGGCGAGAACAAAAAAACGCCCGGAAGAGCTGCGCAGTCATCGCTGGTTCGGCGTCAAAGGGCTGCGTTCGTTTGCTCACCGTTCACGCACCTTGCAGATGGGTTATGCCCGCGAGGATTTCGCCGGCAAGCCGGTGATCGCCATCATCAATACCTGGAGCGATATCAATCCCTGCCATGCGCATTTCCGCACCCGCGCCGAGGAAGTGAAGCGCGGCGTCTGGCAGGCCGGCGGCTTTCCGCTGGAAATGCCGGCGATTGCACTGGCCGAACCCTTCCAGAAACCGTCGACCATGCTCTATCGCAATCTGCTGGCGATGGAAACCGAAGAACTGCTGCGCGGTTATCCGGTAGACGGTGCGGTGCTGATGGGCGGTTGCGACAAAACAACGCCGGCGCTGATCATGGGGGCGACTTCGATGGGGCTGCCTTTCATCTATGTGCCCGCGGGCCCGATGCTGCGCGGCAACTGGCACGGCGAGCCGCTGGGTTCGGGCTGTGATTCCTGGAAATACTGGGCCGAGTTGCGTGCCGGCACCATCGGTGAGCGCGAATGGGGTGAGGTTGAGGAAGGCATTGCGCGTTCCTATGGCCATTGCATGACCATGGGCACGGCATCGACAATGACTTCGGTCGCGGAAACGCTGGGCCTGACGCTGCCTGCCGCCGCATCCATACCTGCACCCGACGCCAACCACGCTCGCATGGCCACCGCCAGCGGCCGGCGTATTGTCGAAATGGTGTGGGATGACCTGAAGCCTTCTGAAATCATCACGCCTGCCGCAGTCGACAACGCCATCACCATTGTTCATGCGCTGTCCGGATCAACCAACGCGATCATTCATCTGGTGGCGATGGCGGGGCGCGCCGGCATTGACCTGAAGTTGGAACGCTTCGACGAGCTCTCGGAGAAAACGCCGGTGCTGGCGAACATCCGTCCCGCAGGACAGAAATACCTGATGGAGGATTTCTATTACGCCGGCGGTTTGCGCGCGATGATGTCCGAGCTCAAGGATCTGCTGAACCTCGACTGCCTGACGGTCAACGGCCGCACGCTCGGCGAGAATCTGGAAGACGCAAAAATCTACAACGACGACGTGATCCGCCGCCGCAACAATCCGCTGGCAGCCAGCGGCGGACTCGCGGTATTGCGCGGCAATCTTGCACCGGATGGTGCGGTGATCAAACCGACTGCGGCCGAACCGCATCTGATGAAACACACCGGACCCGCCGTTGTATTCAAGAACTACGATGATCTTTACGCCCGGATCGATGACGAGAACCTGGTTGTCGATGAAAACTCCGTGCTGGTGCTGCAGAACGCGGGCCCGCAGGGCGGTCCCGGCATGCCGGAGTGGGGCCAGTTGCCGATCCCGAAAAAACTGCTGCAGAAAGGTGTGCGCGACATGGTGCGCATTTCGGATGCGCGGATGAGCGGAACGTCATACGGCGCCTGTGTGCTGCATGTTGCCCCCGAGTCCTATGTCGGCGGTCCGCTGGCACTGGTGCGCGACGGTGATCTGATCGAGATGGACGTCGCCGCACGCAAGCTGGAGCTGAAAGTCAGTGCCGAAGAGCTGGCCAGGCGCAAGGCGGCGTGGAAGCAGCCGGAGCCGCATTACACCCGTGGTTATGGCGCAATTTATTCGCAGCACATCACCCAGGCCAACAAGGGCTGTGATCTCGACATCCTGCATCACGGCAAACCGACACCGGATCCCGAAGTCATTCATTAATTTCAAAACCAATCATTCATCAGGGGGAGCAAGACCATGGATTTACCCGTTAATCAATTCAAGAAGGCCATCCTTTCCGGCAAAGCGCAGATCGGTATCTGGTCGAGCCTGTGCAGCGCGATTTCCGCCGAAGTGCTGGCCGATGCCGGCTTTGACTGGGTGCTGCTCGACTCCGAACATTCACCGAACGAACTGCCCATCGTGCAGAACCAGCTTGATGCGATGCTCGCCGGCACCACGGAACCCATCGTGCGTCCGGCATGGAACGACACGGTGATGATCAAGCGCTTTCTGGATGTCGGTGCGCGCACGCTGTTGATCCCGTATGTTCAGAACGTTGAAGAGGCCAAACGCGCGGTGGCTGCGACGCGGTATCCGCCGCAGGGTGTGCGCGGCGTGTCGGGTTGCACGCGTGCCAACCGTTATGGCCGCACCAAGGATTATTTCAAGCGCGTGCATGACGAGCTCTGCGTGCTGGTGCAGGTGGAGACGCTGTCGGCAATGAAACAGATCGAGCAGATTGCCGCGGTCGAAGGCGTCGATGGCGTGTTTATCGGACCGAACGATCTGGCCGCTGACATGGGACACCTCGGCAACTGGCAGCATCCGGAAGTGTGGAAGGTGATGGAAGACGCCGCGAAGCGCATCACCAAGGCCGGCAAGGCGCCGGGCATTCTGGTTGGCGAAGCCGACGGTCAGCGCTGCCTCGACATGGGCTACAAGTTTGTCGCGGTCGGTTCCGATCTGGTGATGCTGGCCCGCGGCAGTGAAGCACTGGCCGCAAAATTCAAAAAATAATAATAAAAACAAATACTTGGGAGTAACCCCGGCGTGAGCGCCGATTTCTGATGGCGATGCCGAGACCACTGGCGCTGCTGGTCGCACTGATTGTCGGTGTGGCCGCAGCGATATTTTTTACGCCGCCGCCGGCCGGGGTGTCCGTCAACGTGATGCATACCGGCGGACTGCTCGTGCTGGTGATGGGGCTTTGGGCTACCGGCGCATTGCCGGAATCACTGACGGCGCTGATCTTTTTTGCGCTGGCGGTGTTGCTGGGCGTCGCGAAACCGGAAGTCATTTTTTCCGGCTTCACTTCCGGCACGCTGTGGCTGGTGCTTGGCGGACTGGTGATTGCCGAAGCCATGCGCATGACCGGCCTCGGCGAGCGGGTCGCCCGTGCGGCGCTGGGCACCCGCGTCTGGACCTATCCGCAACTGGTCGCTGCGGTGGTGCTGGTCGCCATCGTGCTGGCCTTCCTGATGCCGGCGACGGTGGGCCGGATCCTGCTGCTGGTGCCGATCATTGCTGCGGTGGCGGAACGCCATGGTCTGGTTCCGGGCAGCAAGGGCCATAACGGTGTGATGTTTGCGACCATCGTCGCTTCTTTCCAGTGCGGCACCTCCATCCTGCCGGCGAACGCGCCCAACCTCGTGCTCGCCGGCGCTGCGGAAACCCTTTACGGCGTGCACCTGATCTATGCCGAATATCTTTGGGCGCAGTTCCCGGTGCTGGGACTCGTCAAGGGCGCGCTGATCATCCTGATCACCTGCCGGGTGTTTCCCGCGACCACCAGCAATGCGGGCAGTGCCGCCGATCTGCGGCCGATGAGCGGCAATGAGAAACGGCTCGCCGCGATTGTCATGATCTCGCTGGCGCTGTGGGCAACGGATTTCCTGCATGGCATTCGTCCGGGCTGGATCGCACTCGCGGCAGCGGTGGTGTCGATGCTGCCGCGTATCGGTGCCGTGCCGGTGACGCTATTCCAGGAGCGTATCAAGTTCGGCAGTTTTTTCTACATCGGCGCCGTACTCGGCCTCGGCGCGGTGATGCTGGATTCCGGATTCAGCAAAGCCTTCGGCGATGTCCTGCTGTCGGTGATCCGGCTTGAGCAGGGTGCGGATGCGGCCAATTTCATCACGTTGAGCGTGATGAGTACATTGGCTTCGATGATTGTCACCAATCCGGCGCAGCCCGCGCTGCTATCACCGCTGGCGGGGGCGCTTGCCGATGCTTCGGGCTGGCCCATTCAGACGGCACTGATGACTTTTGCCGTGGGCTTCTCAACACTGTTGCTGCCGTACCAGGCGCCGCCGATGGTGGTCGGCATGCAGCTTGCGCAACTGAAAGTGCGCGATGCCCTGCGGCTGACAATACCGCTGGCCTTGATCAGCATCGTCGCGCTGATCCCGTTGCAGTATCTGTGGTGGCGGGTGATCGGCTATTTCGGGCACTGATTTCGGGAGATCGGGATGACATCGCAATTGTTCACGCCGTTGCAGATCGGCAAACACACACTGTCCAACCGCATCACGATTGCGCCGATGTGCCAGTACAGCGCGAACGACGGCTCGATGAGCGACTGGCATCTGATGCATCTCGGTTCATTGGCGATTTCCGGCGCGTCGATGCTGGTGATGGAGGCGACCGGGGTGACGCCGGCCGGGCGCATCACGCCGTATTGCCCGGGGCTGTATTCCGACGCCAACGAAGTGGCGATGAAACGCGTCAGCGATTTTGTTCGCGGCATTTCGCCGATTGTTCTCGGCGTGCAGCTCGGCCATGCCGGCCGCAAGGCCTCCAGTCACCGGCCGTGGCAGGGGCATGGTCCCTTGCAGACCGCAGAGGGTGCGTGGCAGACGCTGGCGCCATCGGCGGTGCCGCTCGCCGCCGGCTGGCCCGAGCCGCATGCAATGAGTCAAGCCGAGATGCAGCAGCTGACACAGGCCTTTGTGCAGGCGGCGCAGCGTGCTGCGCGCATCGGACTCGATTTCATCGAATTGCATTCAACCCACGGTTATCTGCTGTCGGAATTCCTGTCGCCCTTGTCGAACAAACGCACGGATGAATACGGCGGCAGTCTCGAAAACCGCATGCGTTTTCCGTTGGAGGTGTTCCGGGCGATCCGCGCGGCATTTCCGGCAGACCGTTTTGTCGGCGCGAAAATCTCCGGTACCGATTTTGTCGACGGCGGATTTTCGCCGGACGAATCGGTTGAATATGCGCGGGCATTAAAAGCCGAGGGTTGCGCCTATGTCACGGTATCGGGTGGCGGCGTGGTGCTGGATGCGAAAATTCCGGTCGGTCCCGGTTATCAGCTGCCGTTTGCCGAGCGGGTCAAAAAAGAAACCGGCATCACTACCGGCGCCGTCGGCATGATCACCGACCCGCAGCAGGCGGAGGCCATCATCGCCAACGGTCAGGCGGATTTCATTTCACTGGCGCGGGCGATGCTGTTCAATCCGCGCTGGCCGCAGCACGCGGCGGTGAGTCTCGGTGTCGAAGTGCCCTATGCGCCGCAGTACGAACGAGCGGCGCCCAAGGCCTGGCGACCGGGGCGGACCCTCGGAAAAATCAGTTGATGGAGAAAACGACATGCGCAAAGAAATTCTGAACACACTGGCAGTGCTGATGATCAGCGCGATTGCGCAGCCAGCGCTGGCACAGCCGGCAAGCAAATATCCCACTCGTCCGGTGCGCATGATCGTGCCGGCGCCGCCTGGCGGCACCACCGATTTGCTGGGCCGCCTTGCCGCGGAACGGCTTGCCGAAGCGCTGGGCCAGCAGGTTGTGGTCGATAATCGCGGCGGCGCGGGCGGCATTCTCGGTACTGAACTCGTGGCGCGTGCACCGGCCGACGGTCATACGCTGGGCATCATCTACACGCCGCATACTGTGCTACCCCATTTGCAGAAAAAACTGCCCTATGACCCGCTGAAGGATTTTGCCGCGGTGTCGCAGTTGACCGAAGCGCCGCTGATTTTGGTGGTGCATCCGGCGCTGCCGGTGCACAAGGTGCAGGATCTGATTGCGCTGGCGAAATCCAAACCGCTGGTTTACGGTTCAGCGGGCAATGGCAGCGGCGGTCATCTGTCCGGTGAGTTGTTGAAACAGATGGCGAAAATCGACGCGACGCATGTGCCGTACAAGGGGGCGGGTCCCGCGGCCATCGACCTGATGGCCGGACAATTACAGTTCCAGTTCGGATCGCACATCACCACCAAGGGTTTTGTGAGCGCGGGCCGTTTGCGTGCTATTGCCGTCAGCAGTGCGAAGCGCTCGCCGGAGTTGCCTAATCTGCCGACGGTGTCTGAACAGGGCTTGCCCGGATTCGAGTTCGTGAACTGGTTCGGCATGGTCGCGCCGGCGCGTACTCCGTCGACGATCGTCAGCGGCATCCAGCAGAAAATTGCGCAGGCATTCCAGCAGCCGGCGACACAAGCCAAACTGGTGGCACTGGATTCAACGGTGGTTACCAGTACGCCGGCAGCCTTTGCGGCGTTTCTGGCCCATGATCTGCATAAATGGGGCGGCGTGTTACGCAACTCTGGAATTAAAGCAGAGTAAAGGTCGGTCGGACGGCTGCACGCTTGTTAAAATGGGCAGTAGCATCGACATCCCTGCCAACCTGTAATCACGGCCAACCCGTATTCACGGCGATCGGTAGCCACGCTTTTTCATGATTTATATAAACTAAATTTGCTACTGAAAGGTTCAACATGAGTAATCATAAAAAAATCAAACCGACATCCTTTTTGCTTGGCGCAATGCTTGTCATGGTAACCATTGCGCCGGTATTGGCGCAGGATACGGGTTTCCTGAAGGATTACTCCCAACTGGAGATGAGAAAAGACGCCAAAGGCGTGGAGCGCAAGATTTGGATCAATCCCAAACTGAGGCCGCAGAATTACCAGAAGATCATTATTGAGCCGATCACTTTTTTCCCGGCCCCCAGTCCGACGGAGCAGGTTTCCATGGGCGCCCTCGACGAAATCCGCGCTTACATCGACAGCGGCGTTCGCAAAGCCGTCGAGGCAAGCATGCCGGTGGTCTCAACAGACGGTCCTGGGGTTATCCGTTTTCGCTGGGCGATTACCGCTTCCAGTGTCGATAAGAGTTTGAAAGCTTATCAATTGATCCCCTTTGCACTGATTGTTACCGCCGCAAAGCGGGGAACCGGAATTGAAACATATGACGTCAAGTTGATGGTGGAAGGTGAATGGCTGGATAGTGTCAGTGGTGAAGTTCTGGCCCGGGCCGTGCGTGTTGCCAAGGGGGTCGAAGTCAAGGGCGATACCCCGCTGACTTTGAAGGTTGTCCAGCCTCAGCTGGATTCCTGGATGGCTGCCATCAAGGAAGATGTGGCCCGTCTCAGTCCGCCTGCAAAATAAATCAAATGCATGCTTCATGAGGGGGCGGGTGGCTAAGCTTTCCCGCCGGCTCCCAATAGCGGTCAGTTTTTAATCGACTTTTGCATTACCGGATTAGCCCGCCGTCCTGGCGGGTCTCTTCCCCTGGTGGGTTAGGGTGGATGGAGTTGCTCGACATATAATGCGCGCATGCAACTCGCCCCCGCCGCTCCCAAAGACATTTTCAGTCACCGCAAATACTGGGCGGCGCGCTTCGGCACGGCTCCGTTTCTGCCGATGTCGCGTGCCGAGATGGACAAGCTCGGCTGGGAAGAGTGCGACATCATTCTGGTTACCGGCGACGCTTATGTCGATCACCCCAGCTTCGGCATGGCCATTGTCGGCCGCCTTCTGGAAGCCCAGGGATTCCGCGTCGGCATCATTGCCCAGCCCGATTGGCACAGCGTCGACCCCTTCCGTGCGCTTGGTAAACCGAAGCTGTTTTTCGGGGTTACTGCCGGAAACATGGATTCGATGGTCAATCGCTATACCT
This sequence comes from Burkholderiales bacterium, assembly GCA_044378065.1. Lineage (GTDB taxonomy): Bacteria > Pseudomonadota > Gammaproteobacteria > Burkholderiales > SG8-41. The sequence continues at coordinate 8,929 of JBILYA010000058.1, forward strand.
CGGATCGCAGGGTGCGTAGCGATGACGCCTATACCCCGAATGCGGAGGGTGAGAAGCGACCCGACCGTGCGGTGATTGTCTACAGCCAGCG
>JBILYA010000059.1:0-8985 GCA_044378065.1 Burkholderiales bacterium
ACCCCCACCCGATCATTGCCCGCGAAGGCTGGCCTTTTATTGCCCTGGCGCTGGCTGTTGCCGCGGGCATCCACGCTTACGCCGGCTTTGGTGCGGCAGCATTTCCCTGGCTGGTCGTGCTGTTCATGTTGCAGTTTTTCCGCGACCCCCAACGCACGATTCCCGAGGATCCCGCTGCGGTCATTTCGCCCGCCGACGGCCGTATTGTTTCGGTCGAGAAAGTACTTGATCCCTACCTTGACCGTGACGCGTTGAAAATCAGTGTTTTCATGAATGTTTTCAATGCGCATTCAAACCGCATTCCGGTCGATGGCACCGTCACCAAAACACTGTATTTTCCGGGCAAGTTCGTCAACGCCGAACTGTCCAAGGCTTCTACGGACAACGAACGTGCCGTCACCTGTCTGCGTACTGCCGGCGGAAACGATGTCACCTGCGTGCAGGTCGCGGGTCTGATTGCCCGCCGCATCCTGTGTTACGCCAGGGAGGGGCAGTCATTCAGTCGTGGAGACCGTTACGGTTTTATCCGCTTCGGTTCGCGTGTGGATGTCTATCTTCCGCTGCATGCCGTTCCCAGGGTTTCGGTCGGCGACAAGGTTTATGCGACGGAAACCGTTCTTGCCGCAATGTCGTGAGCTGCGGCGAATCCGTCTGACGCGATTCCGGCTGATGGTTTAAGATCTCCACCATGGCTGAACTCAAAGAACACAAGCAGTTCATCAAATCCCGCTTTGCGCGGCGCGGAATCTATTGGCTGCCCAATATGTTCACGCTGGCGGCACTGTTTGCCGGGTTTTATGCGGTGGTGCAGGCGGTCAGCGGCCGTTTTGAGCTGGCGGCCATCGCCATTTTTGTGGCGCTGGTGCTCGACGGTCTGGACGGTCGCATTGCCCGCTTGACGCGGACGCAAAGTGATTTCGGCGCTGAACTCGACAGTCTGTCCGACATGGTGTCATTCGGTGTTGCGCCGGCGCTGGTCGTTTATGTCTGGGCGCTCAAGGACTTCGCAGCGATGAAAACGGTGCCCATGCTCGGCCCGTGGCTGTCGACCAAACTCGGCTGGATCGCAGCGTTTGTCTACTGTGCCTGCGCTGCGCTGCGGCTTGCACGCTTTAATACCAACATCGATGTGGTCGACAAGCGTTTCTTTCAGGGCTTGCCCAGTCCCGCAGCTGCGGCGCTGGTGGCCGGGCTCGTATTGGCGATGTCCGAATATCAGGTCCGGGGTGCCGATGTGAAATGGCTGGCCTGGGTGCTGACGCTGGTGGCCGGGCTGACCATGGTCAGCAATTTGCGTTTCTACAGCGGCAAGGACATCAACCTGCGCAAGAGCGTGCCGTTCTCTGCAGTGGTGGCGATTGCGCTGGGATTCGTGTTGCTGATTTCGTTCGCGGGCACGCTGCCCGAGATGTTGTTCGCACTGTTCATGGTATATGGCCTTTCAGGCTATGCCATGTGGGTTTACGACAAGTTTCGCCGGCAGCCGCCCCCGCAGCCGCCCGCAGCCGGTTAGGCCGGCTTGCAGCACCCTCGGAAAGCCGATATATTTCATAGACTATGTGTCGTTTAACGCAGACCCAAATGTTTTTCCCCGTCGCCGCGCTCGCGCTGGCTGGTCTGCTGCTGCGCGGCCGCGCGCGCTAAACCCACTCCAACTTCTGAATTGCAGTTCCCCGTCCGGCACGATGTCCCAGGTGCCGGGAGACCCGATTAAGGGATGCCTTTGCCGCATCCCGATTGAATGCTGAGGTATAAACCGTGGCTAAAGAGAAATTGATCATATTCGACACGACGATGCGCGACGGCGAGCAGAGTCCCGGCGCATCGATGACCAAAGAAGACAAGTTGCGCATCGCTCGCCAGCTGGAGCGTATGCGTGTCGATGTCATTGAGGCGGGTTTTCCTGCGGCGAGCGAGGGCGACTTTGACTCGGTGCAGGCGGTGGCGAGGGCCATCAAGGAAAGCACTATCTGCGGACTGGCGCGTGCCAATGAGAAGGATGTACGCCGCTGCGGTGAAGCCGTGAAAGTGGCCGCGCAGCCGCGTATCCACACCTTCATCGCCACTTCGCCGATCCACATGGAAAAGAAGCTGCGCATGGAGCCCTCGCAGGTGATCGACCAGGCCGTGCGGGCGATCAAGTGGGCGCGCGATTACACCGACAACGTCGAGTTTTCCGCGGAGGACGCAGGGCGATCAGACCTGGATTTTCTCTGCCGTATCCTCGAGCAGGTGATCAAGGCCGGGGCGCGCACGATCAACGTGCCCGATACCGTCGGTTATACGCTTCCTGACCAGTATGGTTTTCTGATCAGGAGCCTTCGCGAGCGTGTTCCCAACGCCGACAATGTGATCTGGTCAGTACACTGTCACAACGACCTCGGCCTCGCTGTGGCCAACTCGCTTTCCGCCGTGCAGAACGGCGCGCGCCAGGTGGAGTGCACCATCAACGGCCTTGGCGAGCGGGCAGGTAATGCCGCGCTTGAGGAAATCGTCATGGCGGTCCGTACCCGTCAGGATGTGTTCGCCTGCGATACCAATATTGATGCTACCCAGATCGTGCCGGCATCCAAGCTGGTTTCCGGCATTACCGGTTATCCGGTGCAACCGAACAAGGCCATCGTCGGCGCCAATGCCTTTGCCCATGAGTCGGGCATCCACCAGGACGGCGTGCTCAAGCATCGCGAGACCTACGAAATCATGAGCGCCGAATCGGTGGGTTGGACTACCAACCGGCTGACGCTGGGCAAACTTTCCGGACGCAATGCGTTCAAGACGCGCCTGCAGGAAATCGGCGTTGAACTGGAATCGGAAGAGGCGCTCAATGCCGCGTTCAAGCGTTTCAAGGAACTGGCCGACAAAAAACGCGAGATTTTCGACGAGGATCTGCACGCGCTGATCAGCGAAGAGAACCTCGAGCATATCGAGAACGAACGTTACAACCTGGTATCGCTGACTGCGCATTCGGAAACCGGCGAGCAGCCTTACGCCCGCATCGTCATTTCCGACAACGGCAAGGAATTGCCTTCCAAGTCGGAAGGCAGCGGACCGGTCGATGCCGCATTCAAGGCCATCGAGGCACTGGTTACCAGCAAGGCTGAACTGCAGCTCTACTCGGTGAACGCCATTACCACCGGCACCGATGCGCAGGGTGAGGTTACCGTGCGCCTGTCGAAAGACGGGCGGGTCGTCAACGGGCAGGGCGCGGATACCGACATTGTTGTCGCCTCGGCCAAGGCCTACATCAATGCGGTCAACAAGCTGTGCGCCAAGACTGAACGGCTGAACCCCCAGCTTTGAACAAACGACAACATCGCGGAACCGGGTGGCCGGCATGCTGAAGTGGCTGGTGACCCTCGCGGTGGTGTTGTTCGTGCTCGGTATCGCCGGCCCTTGGCTGGCGAAGATGGGATTGGGACGCCTGCCCGGTGACGTCAGCGTTGAGCGCCGCGGCCGGCGTTTTTATTTTCCGGTCGCGACCAGCATCGTGTTGTCGCTGGCGCTGATGCTCATCCTGCGCGTGGTCAGGATCTGACGGCGCGGCTGGCCCGGACATGGGCGATAGCCAGCACAAAAAACAGGCTGGTCAGCGCAATTTCTGCAAGCGCCAGCATGCCGCTCATACCCTGATCGGAATACGCACGAACTGTGCCTTCGGCGAAGTAAACCAGGATTAGCATCGTTGACGCGCGGAAGGTATACAAGCGGCCGCAGGCGATGCCGGGCGCAATCCATAACAGCGGCAGCACTTTCAGTGCGAGCCATGAGCCGCCCGGCCGCAACGGTGCCAGCCACAGCTCCCATGCCAAACACAGCAGAATCAGCATCAACAGCATGCCAGCGGCTGCCAGATGCGTGCCGCGCGAACGGGTCATTTCGTGAGCTTTAGTGTGATTTCAGCGAGACGCTTCCCAAGTGCGATGCACAGTTTGCGTTCGTGTTCCGATACCGGCAGATCGCTGGCTGCACCGGCGTGATGGCTGGGGCCGTAAGGCGTGCCCCCCGTTGCTGTGGTCAGCAACTCCGGCGCCGAATACGGCAAGCCGACGATCAGCATGCCATGGTGCAGCAGCGGCAGCATCATCGAAATCAACGTGGTCTCCTGTCCACCGTGCAGGCTGGCGGTCGAGGTGAATACGGCCGCCGGTTTGCCGGCGAGCGATCCCTTGAGCCAGAGACTGGCAGTGCCGTCCCAGAAATATTTCATCGGCGCCGCCATGTTGCCAAAGCGTGTTGGTGAGCCAAGCGCGATACCGGCACATTCCTCCAGGTCGCTGAGTTCTGCGTAAGGCGCGCCTTCGGGCGGGATGTCCGGCTCGCTTGCTTCGGCAACTGTTGAAACCCGGGGTACTGTGCGCAGACGCGCCGAAGCACCGGCCTGTTCGACACCGCGGGCAATCAGCTGCGCCATCTCACGTGTGGCACCGTGGTGGCTGTAATAAAGCACGAGGATTTCAGGCATCGGGTTTTGTTGTTTCCGGAAAACTATTGAGGGGCGCGCACGCCGGCCGGTGGTGTGTAACGCCAGTTGCCGTCCCAGGCCCGCAGCACCATGTTCGGATATTCGGGTTTTCCCAGGCTGCCGTTGTAGCGACCCAGCGCGCGGAACAGGTTGCCGCCTTCGATATCGACGTAGTGGCGGAGGATGGTGCAGCCGTAACGCAGGTTGGTGCGCAGGTTGAACAGATTGTGCTCGGTGGTGCCGATCAGTTTGGCCCAGAACGGCATAACCTGCATATAGCCGCGGGCGCCTGCACTGGAGACCGCGTATTTGCGGAATGCGCTTTCCACCTGGATCAGGCCCAGCACCAGTTGCGGGTCGAGTCCGGCGCGACGCGCTTCGTAATGCACGGTCAGCAGAAATTCCTCGCGCGCGACCCGGTCAGGGATTTTTTTTTCCAGCCGCGAAGACATGGCCGCCAGCCACGCGCGGGCTTCGCGTTCGTCATCAAAGGCAACGACCGGCGCGGCCTGATCGGCAATGGCGCGGTGCAGGCTGGCCTGCACGCTCGCGGACAGCGGTTCGTATTTCTGTGCGCCGCTGTGAGCGGTGAGCGGTGCGAGCAGCAGCAGGCCGCTCAACGCCGTACTCAGTGCTGTGCCGATTCTCCGCATATCATTGATTTTAATGATGTTTCTGCATCGGTCAACGGCAGGGAACGGGCTTCTGCATCGCGCCGGCCCTTGTATTCGATCTGGCCTTCCTTGAGACCGCGATCGCCGATGACCACGCGATGCGGCACGCCGATCAGTTCCATGTCGGCGAACATGACGCCGGGGCGTTCATCGCGGTTGTCGAGAATGACATCAATGCCGGCGGCGGTGAGGGCGTCATGCAGACGGTCCGCGGCTTCGCGGACTTGTGCGCTTTTGCCGTAGCCGATGGGTACGATGGCGACATCGAAAGGCGCAATGGCTTTCGGGAAAATGATGCCGCGCTCGTCGTAGTTCTGTTCGATCGCCGCAGCGACAACGCGTGTCGCGCCGATGCCGTAGCAGCCCATTTCCATGATCTGCGATTTGCCGGTCTCGTCGAGAAAGGCGAGGTTAAGCGCCTTCGAGTATTTGGTGCGCAGCTGGAAAATGTGGCCGACTTCGATGCCGCGGCAGAGTTCCAGAACACCCTTGCCGTCAGGCGAGGCGTCGCCGTTGACCACGTTGCGGATGTCGGCAAAAACCGGTTCTGCAAAGTCGCGGCCGAAGTTCACGCCGGTCAGGTGGTGATCATTGTCGTTGGCGCCAACGACAAAGTCCGCCATCGCGCCGACAGCGCGATCGGCGATGACCGTGCCGCTGAATCCGACGGGGCCGAGCGAACCGGGGTCTGCCTTGAATGCTGCGCGGATGGCTTCAGCCGTGGCGAACGTCACCGGCTGCTGCACCTGAGCCAGTTTGCCTGCCTTGATCATATTGAGTTCGTGATCGCCGCGCACCAGCAGCAGCACGGGTTTGCCGTCGGCGCCGTCAACGACGACGGCCTTGACGGTAAGTGTCGCCGGCAGCTTCAGAAAAGCGCTGAGTTCGGCGATGGTCTTGACGCCGGGCGTGTGCACCTTCTGCATGGTTTGTGCTGCGGCCGGACGCGGCGTTGCCGGGGCGACGGCTTCGGCCAGTTCGACGTTGGCGGCATAGTCCGACTGCGGGCAGTAGGCGATGGCGTCTTCGCCGGAGTCGGCGAGTACGTGGAATTCATGCGAGCCGGTGCCGCCGATCGAACCGGTGTCCGCGGCGACGGCGCGGAATTTCAATCCCAGCCGGGTGAAGATGCGGCTGTAGGTGTCATGCATATTGCGGTATTCGCGCAGCAGATCGTCGTAGTTCACGTGAAAGGAATAGGCGTCTTTCATCAGGAACTCGCGGCCGCGCATCACGCCGAAACGCGGGCGGATCTCGTCGCGGAATTTGGTCTGGATCTGGTACAGGTTCAGCGGCAACTGCCGGTAGCTTTTGATCTCGCGGCGGACGACGTCGCAGACCACTTCTTCATGCGTCGGGCCGAAGCAGAAATCACGCTGGTGGCGGTCCTTGATGCGCAGCAGTTCCGGGCCGTACTGCTCCCAGCGGGTCGACTCCTGCCACAACTCCGCCGGCTGCACTGCCGGCATCAGCAGTTCGATGGCGCCGCCGCGGTTCATTTCCTCGCGGATGATGGTTTCGACTTTGCGCAGCACGCGCAGGCCCAGGGGCATCCAGGTGTAAACGCCGCTGGTCAGGCGTTTGATCAGCCCGGCACGCAGCATGAGTTTGTGGCTGACGACTTCGGCTTCTGAAGGGGCTTCCTTCAGCGTGGAGATGAGAAATTGCGTAACGCGCATGCCTGTTCCAGATCGGGGAAAGGCCTTATTCTACAGGACACTAGAGCAACCTTCCCCCGGAAACACGATGCGAATTGTCCCGAAATGGCGCCTGCGCAAGCCCGCAGAGGACGCCAAGACTGTTTACGTCAGCGAAAAATACGGTGTGCGTTCCCTGCACCTCGGCAGCGACACGGTGCAGAGTTCGATGCGCATTTCGCGTCCGAACGACCTGGAGCTGTCGTATACCCGTTCGATGATGGCCTGCCTGCTGTTTCAGCCCGAGCCCCGCGATGTGCTGATGGTCGGGCTTGGCGGCGGGTCGGTGGCGAAGTTTGTGCGCCACTACATTCCGGCGGCGCGTGTGCGGGTGCTGGAGATCGATCCCCAGGTCGTGGCGATTGCAAGACAGTGTTTTCTGGTGCCTGCTGACGAAGAACGCTTTGAGGTGATCATCGGCGATGGCGCCGAATACATGGCCCGCGACGACATCGAGGCCGACCTGATCATGGTGGACGGTTATGACGCCGAATCCCATGTCGAGGCGCTGGCGACCCGGGAGTTTTACGCCGATTGCCACGAACGGCTGAATCCCGGCGGCATGCTGGTGGTCAATCTGTGGGGCGGGGACCGCGAATTCAACGACGTGCTCAAGCGCATCGAGGAGGCCTTCCCGGGTGGTACGTTGTGCCTGAAGGCGCGCAAGCTGGGTAATGTGATAGCACTGGCTTTCCGGGACGCCCCGGGACCCCAGCGCTGGTCTGAGTTGCGCCAGCGCGCGGCCGGTCTTGAACCGCTTTATGGCGGTCTTGAGTTTTCCCAGTTCGTGGCCGGCCTGCATGACATGAACCGGCACGATGAAGACCAGCTTTATCCCTGAAAACAGCCCGATTTGCGGGCTTTCAATGCCGGGGGATTTGTGAAAAAATCAGTCCATATGTTCAACGCATTCGGGGATGACCATGATCGACAGAGATGGCTATCGCCCCAACGTCGGGATCGTTTTGTGCAATTGGAAAAACGAGGTTTTTTGGGGTAAGCGGGTTCGCGAGCATTCGTGGCAGTTTCCGCAAGGCGGCATCAAGGGCGGGGAGCGTCCTGAGGCGGCGATGTACCGCGAATTGCATGAAGAAGTCGGGTTGAAGCCTGAACACGTGGAGGTGCTGGGGCGCACGCGGGACTGGTTGCGCTACGAGGTGCCTGAACGCTGGCTGCGCCGGGAATGGCGCGGCAATTACCGGGGGCAGAAGCAGATCTGGTTTTTGCTGCGGCTGGTCGGTCGTGACTGCGACGTTTGTCTGCGCGCTACTGAAAAACCGGAGTTTGACGCCTGGCGCTGGCACGACTATTGGGCGCCGACGCAGGATGTCATCGAATTCAAACGCGCGGTTTATGAACAGGCGCTGAACGAGTTGTCCCGGTTCCTGGTAAAACGGCAGGATCAGCGCAAGCGTCAGCGTGCGCCGCTGGTAGGCGCCTAGCTTACTTTTCTTCAGCGGACGTGCAGCAAGGCCGGTAAGGCAACGGTTCCGAACGAAGTTTCTCGAAGAGAACGGAGGCGGAAATGGTTCGCGACTATTCGGCAATCAAACCCGTAGCACTGCAGGCCGACAGCGGCTACGCACAGCCCACCCAGGCCGTTCTGGAGCGCGTGCGTATCGACAGTCCGGCGGTCGATGTGATGACCGATCTCACCAGGATCACCGCAGTCATCATTCTCCCCGGCGATACCGTAGATGAAGCCCATCGCCGGATGATCCAGCGCGGCGTGCGCCTGCTGCTGGTGGTGGATGCGGATCGTCGTGTCCACGGTCTTGTTACGGCCAATGACGTTCTCGGCGAAAAGCCGGTCAAGACGGCGGTGCAGCAGGGTGTGCATCGCAGCGAAGTGCAGGTTCGCGACATCATGACGCCGCGGGACGCGCTGGAGGCGCTGGATATCCGCGATGTCGAAGCCTCGACTGTCGGGCACATCGTCGCCACGCTGAAAGCCGCCGGCCGCCAGCACACGCTGGTGGTGGATCAGGATGCGAAAGGGCGGCAGCGTGTCCGCGGTGTTTTTTCGGCAACGCAGATTGCGCGCCAGCTCGGCATTGCCATCACCACTGAAGCGGTCGCCCGCACTTTTGCCGATATCGAGGCCAGTCTCGGACATTGACCATGTTTTGTCATGGTCAATACGACGCCGATT
>JBILYA010000218.1:0-4405 GCA_044378065.1 Burkholderiales bacterium
ACGCGGCGGCAGATACAGCAGATCGCCGGCATCCAGCGTCCATTCGCGAGCCGGTTTGAAATCGCGCAGGATTTTCAGCGGTGCACCGTCAACCAGCGTGAGGTCGCGCTGGCTGCTGATCTGCCAGCGGCGGCGGCCTTCGCCCTGCAGCAGGAAAACGTCGTAGCTGTCGAAATGCGGCCCGACGCCACCGCCCGGCGGCGCGTAACTCACCATCAGATCATCGAGGCGCGCATAGGGAATGAAATCAAAGCGGCCGAGCAGTTCCCTGGCGCGCGGCAACTGCAGGTCGACGCCCTGGACCAGCAGCGTCCAGTCGCGGTCGGGAAGTTTTGAAAAATCCTGACGGCGGAAAGGACCGTGACGGACTGTCCACTGCCGGCCTTTGCGCATGATCAGCCGGGATTCGGCTTCCGGCAGCAGGGCCAGTTCAATCAGGCGTTTGCGGTTCAGCAGGTCCGTAAATTCAGGAAGACCGGCGCGGGCGAGCAGGGGTTTTTTCTGCCAGTGCCTTTGCAGGAACTGTGCCGGGCTCAGGCCGTTGAGCATTTTTTTGTGCATGAAGCCGGATTATAAGTGGCCTGTTGCCACACGTGCTTGACCTTGCGCCGCTTTGTTCACAGAATCGCACATGGCGAATCTGAATCCCGTGATTCCGGATACCCATCGTGCCCCGCGCAAGGCCTCGGACCGGTTGAGGCAGGGCGTTCGTGCGCCGGCATTTGAACTTCCTGACGCCGATCTCAACCTGATCTGTTTCAAGGATCTGTGCGGGCACAGCAAGCTGGTGCTTTATTTTTATCCGAGTGACGATGCGCCGTGCTGTACCGCTGAAGCGCTGGAATTCAGCGTGCTGGAAATGGATTTCCGTGAATGCGGGGCACTGGTTTTCGGGGTCAGCCGGGACGACTGCATGGTCCATGGCGCGTTTCGTGACAAACACGGTCTTGCCGTGCAGTTGCTGTCGGATGTCGAAGGGGAAGTGTGCCGCCGTTACGGGGTGCTCGAAATGAAGGAATACGAAGGGCGGCGGCGGGAGTGTATACGCCGGTCGACTTTCGTGATTGATCGCAAGGGCGTTGTGCGGCACGCGCTCTATGGTGTGAGCCCTCGCGGGCACGCGGCGGAAGTGCTGCAGTTAATCAAGGAAATCTGATGCAGATAGCAAAAAACACGGTGGTCATGCTGACTTTTGAATTGCTGGATGCACAGGGCAATGTGATCGAGAAGACCGACGATCCGATCGCCTATCTCCACGGCGGTTACCACGGCATATTTCCGCTGGTCGAGCAGGAGCTCGACGGCAAGTCAGCGGGGCACAGCTGCAAGGTGCGGTTGACTCCGGAAGATGCCTTCGGCCAATACGACGCCGAACTGGTGCATATGGAAACACGCGACAAATTTCCGCCCGAAGTTGCGGTCGGCATGCAGTTCGAAGGCCGCGGTGACCAGTCCGGTCATGCCATGGTCTATACGGTGACCGACGTTGCCGACGACAAGGTGGTGGTCGACGGCAATCATCCGCTGGCCGGCCAGACTCTGGATTTCAGCTGCACCGTTGCGGAAGTGCGCACGGCAACCGGTGAAGAGCTGGAGCACGGCCACGTTCACGGTCCGCACGGTCACCATCACTGAGTTTCGCTGTTTGCCAAAGCCCGGCGGATATTGAACGCCGGGCTTTTTATTTGTTTAATAAAAACAAATACTTATAACTATTTCGGGGCGTCATTACGAGCCAGCGCCCGCAAGCGGTATAGCAGGTCCAGCGCATCACGCGGGGTCAGGGTATCGGGGTCGCAGTCACGCAGCGCATCGATCGCCGGATGCGGCTCGGTAGCCGGTGCTTTGGCGCTTGCCGATGGTGCTGAGAACAGGTCGCCCTGGGGCGCATGCGCGGCTGCGGCTGCTTCCAGATCGGCAAGATGTTTGCGTGCGCTGCGGATGACTGCTGCCGGCACGCCCGCGAGTTGTGCGACCTGAAGACCATAACTCTGATTGGCCGGACCTTCCTCGACGCTGTGCAGGAATACGATGCGATCCTTGTGCTCGACGGCATCGAGATGCACGTTCACCACCTGCTTGAAATCGGCGGCGAGCTGGGTCAGCTCGAAGTAGTGGGTGGCGAACAATGTGTAGCAACCGCTGCGTTCAATCAAATGGCGGGCGATGGCCCAGGCCAGCGCCAGGCCGTCATAGGTTGAAGTGCCGCGACCGATCTCGTCCATCAGCACCAGGCTTTGCGGCGTGGCGTGATGCAGGATGTAGGCGGCTTCTGTCATTTCGACCATGAATGTCGAACGTCCGCCCGCCAGATCGTCGGCCGCACCGATGCGGGTGAAGATGCGGTCCAGCGGGCCGAGACGGGCGCGGGTTGCCGGCACAAATGAACCGCAGTGGGCGAGCAGGGCAATCAACGCCGTCTGCCGCATATAGGTCGATTTGCCGCCCATATTGGGGCCGGTGATCAGCAACATGCGCCGCACCGCCGACAGTCGCGTGTCGTTGGCGATGAAGGGCGTGACCTGGGCTTCGACGACAGGGTGACGGCCGCCTTCGATGTCGATCACCGGTTCATCAGTGAACTCCGGGCTGGACCAGTTCAGTGCCGCCGCGCGTTCGGCGAAGGCGGCGAGCATGTCGAGTTCACCCAGCGCCGCGGCGATTGTCTGCAGCGACGGCACCTGCGGTGCGAGTTCGCGCAGCAGCTGCTCATACAGCAGTTTTTCCCGCGCCAGCGCGCGCTCCTGCGCGGACAGCGCCTTGTCTTCGAAGGTTTTAAGTTCCGGCGTGATGTAGCGCTCGGCATTTTTCAGGGTCTGCCGGCGGCGGTAGTCGTCCGGCACTTTTTCCGAATGGGCGCGGGTGACTTCGATGTAAAAGCCGTGCACCCGGTTGTATTCGACTTTCAGTGTGGTAATGCCGGTGCGCGTACGCTCGCGGGTTTCCAGTTCGGCGAGAAAGGCGCCGCAGTTATCCTGGATGCCGCGCAGTTCATCGAGATCGGCGTCGTAACCGTCGGCAATCACGCCTCCTTCGCGGATGATCGATGCCGGTTCCGGCTTGATCGCGGCGGTCAGCAGACCGGCCAGAGCGTCCTGCGGTCCAAGGTCAACAATCAGTTCGCCGAGCCGGCCATTCGCAGCGCCGTTGAGTGCGGTGAGCAGGGCGGGCAATTGTCGAAGCGAATCGCGCAGTCCTGAAAGATCGCGTGGCCGAGCCGATGCAAGTGCAATTCGTGCCGCGATGCGTTCAACATCGGAAAAATGTTTCAGTGCCGTGCGCACGCCGGCATGGCGTTCGCCATCAATCAGGGAGGCGACTGCGGCATGCATGGATTGCACGTGGGCGCGGTCGGTCATCGGATGATGCAGTGCGTGACGCAGGCGCCGGCTGCCCATGCCGGTGGCACAGGTGTCGAGCAGCGACAGCAGCGTCGGTGCCGGTTCGCCGCGGATGGTTTCCGTCAGTTCCAGATTGCGCCGCGTTGACGGGTCCATGCGCAGCCAGGAGCGTTCGGATTCGACAATCAGCGATCGCACATGCGCAATGGCCGTTCCCTGTGTCGATTTGGCGTAATCAAACAGCGCACCCGCCGCAGCCACCGAAACTTCCAGCGCCTGCGCGCCAAAACCACTGAGGTCGTGGGTTTCAAATTGCGCAGTCAGCGTGCGGCGGGCAACTTCAGCATCAAAACGCCAGGGCGGCAGGTGGCGAACGGCAACTTCCGGATCGCTGATGTCGATATTGGAGCCTTCGGCGAGCAGGATTTCCGCCGGTCGCAGGCGTTCGAGTTCGACCGCCAGATTGGCGGGTGCGGTTTCCATGATGCAGAAACGGCCGGAGGCCAGAGACAGCCAGGCCAATCCCAGTATATTGCCGCTGCGGTGGGCGGCGAGCAGCAGGTTGTCGCTTTTTTCATCGAGCAGCGCGGATTCGGTCAGCGTGCCCGGCGTGACGATGCGAACAACCTTGCGTTCGACCGGGCCCTTCGAGGTGGCGGGGTCGCCAATCTGTTCGCAGATCGCGACCGATTCCCCGAGTTTAACCAGTCGCGCAAGATACTGATCAACCGCGTGGAAGGGAATGCCTGCCATCTTGATCGGCGTTCCCGCCGATTCGCCGCGGGAGGTCAGCGTGATGTCCATCAGCCGCGCCGCGCGCTCGGCGTCGTCGAAAAACAGCTCGTAAAAATCCCCCATCCGGTAGAACACCAGCATGTCGGGGTGTTCGGACTTGATGCGCAGATACTGCTGCATCATCGGAGTATGAACGGGTTTTTCTGCGCTGGTCATTGGTATTGAGAAAAAGAGAATGGTTGAGGCGGGATGTTATCCCAAAATCTATTCGATACCTTTTAGCCGATTCAAATCATTGGTTTAAACCATAAAGCTTTAGTATTGATCGA
>JBILYA010000209.1:0-4484 GCA_044378065.1 Burkholderiales bacterium
CTATGAGAACGATGGCATTGAGTGTTGTGGTGGTCTGACGTGACATAATCAAAAACTATCAAGCAACCAATCGAAGAAATTTATGATCGATAACATTGATTACCTTGTTCGGCCAACCATCCTGGTCGTTGACGATACCCCGGAGAATCTGACGCTGATGTCAGGACTGCTCAAGGATTTGTATAAGGTCAGGGTCGCGAACAGCGGGGAAAAAGCCATCAACATGGTAAAGGGGGCATCGAAGCCGGATTTGATTCTCCTCGACATCATGATGCCGGGTATGTCTGGCTATGAAGTGATTCGCGAAATCAAGGGCTCTCCCGAGACATCCAGCATCCCGGTGATTTTTCTGACGGCTATGGGGGCGGCCGAGGACGAGAAAGCCGGATTGGCGCTTGGTGCTGCCGACTACATCACAAAACCGGTGTCACCGCCGATCGTCATGGCGCGCGTCAAGACACAATTGGAAAACAAGGCCGCCGCAGACTTCCTTCGGAACCAGAACCATTTTCTTGAGGCTGAGGTCACCAAGCGCACGCGTGAATTGATGGCGGTTCAGGATGTAACCATTCAGGTGATGGCATCTCTGGCGGAAACCCGTGATTCCGATACCGGCAATCACATTCGCAGGACCCAGCACTACGTCAAGGTTCTGGCCGAAAAACTGCGTCATCACCCCCGTTTCAAGGAATCTCTAACCGAACACACGATAGACATGCTGTTTAAATCGGCACCTTTGCATGACATCGGAAAGGTCGGAGTTCCGGACCGGATTCTGCTCAAGCCCGGTAAATTTACCATTGAAGAATTCGAGATCATGAAAACTCATACGACCTTGGGGCGGGATGCGATTGAGGCCGCCGAAAGGCAGTTGGGCATGAAGGTCGAGTTTCTGACCATGGCCAAGGATATTGCCTATTTTCATCAGGAAAAGTGGGACGGTAGCGGTTATCCAACTGGTGCGCGAGGCGATGCAATACCCGTTTCTGCACGCTTGATGGCCGTGGCGGATGTCTACGATGCGCTGATCAGCCGCCGTGTATACAAAGAGGGTGTGCCTCACCACAAGGCGGTATCAATTATTGCGGAAGGGCGCGGCGGACATTTTGATCCCGATATTGTTGATGCATTTATTCAGGTGCAGGAGGCATTTCGCCAGATTGCTGAGCGATATGCCGATTCCGATGACGATATGGCCGCAAAGACTGTTCAACTCTCTCGTATCTCCGGATCACTTGACGTAAAGCACTGAGTGTTTTGCGCTGGGAATGCTGTAGCGAATTGAATTGAGATCGTTAATCATTAATTGTTGATGCAAAAGAACAATGCAAAAAATTGTTGACAGTCTTGCGCGCTTGCGACTTCTCCCGCGGCTTCTGCTGGGTTTTGGGCTGATGATTCTGTTGAGCGTGATTTTGGGGATCTACGCCTTTCATGTGCTTGAAAGGTCGGATGCAGCTAATCGGAATATGTACGAGATTCATCTCCGGGGGCTTTCAAGCATAAAGGATCTGAATATCAATTTGGGTAGGATTTCCCGGGAAATCCGGCAGATGGCAATCTCGCGCAGTTCATCGCAAAGGGATGATGCGAGGCGTCAGTTCGATCAGTCTTTGGGGCAGCTACAAGCCAGTATCGACAAGGTCCGCACTTTGAGCGGCAGCAATGAAAAATTGGGATCTATCAATGAGTTTGAGTTGTTGTTTTCGGAATACATCCGATATATCGAGCGAGTTGCTGCAAAGATATCCGATGACCGCAGTTACCCTGCACTGGCTGCCGGTGACATGCTCGTTTCCCCGGAATTAAATCTTTTATACGGCAGGTTGAGTGAAAGGCTGGCGGAGCTATCCTCAACCATTGATCAGGACGCTTCCGATGAGATCCGGTTAAACCGGATTGCGCATGAAAATTCTCAAAAGTATTCGCTCTTGTTGCTTGCTTCGGGGTTGATATTTAGTGCCTTACTGGCTTGGCTGATCGGCTCCTCTATCCGGCGACCTCTCAAAGATCTCTCGGGCAGCATTGATGAAATCACTGCCGGTCGTATCGAGGGACCTGTACCCCATACTGACTATCCGAATGAAATCGGCTCGATCGCCAAGGCTGTGCTCAAGCTCAAGGCCTCTACCCAAGAGGCAGAGGTGCAGCACTGGATCAAGCAGGGTATCAGTGATATTGATCGGGCTGTCCAAAACGCAGCTTCTCTGGATGAATTCGGTAACGCGCTGGTCGCCAGTCTTGCCCGGCACCTGGATTTGATCTATGCGGCAATTTACCTCTCCGGGGTTGCATCTGGTGCATTGCGTCGTGTGGGCGGCTATGGATGTGACGACGCGATCCATCAGCGCATTTTTGCTGCAGGTCAAGGTTTGGTTGGTCAGGTTGCAATTGACGGCAGTCCGCTTGAATTTTCTCTTCCCGATGATGAGACGCTGGCGGCAAGTACCGGTCTCGGCTTACTCAAGGTCGGCGGTCTTTTGATATTCCCTGTAGTTTCAAAAGAAAAGGTGATTGCTGTTTTGGAGCTCGGCGCGTTTAAGGGATTTGACCAGCGTCGTAAAAGTTTTATTGAAGCGTTGATGCCTGCGATTGCCGCAAAAGTTCTAATTGCGTCTGGAAACGAATCTTCACGCCGTCTTCTTCAGCAGACCCAGGAGCAGGCGCTCAAGCTCGAAGAGCAGGCTGCGGCAATGACCCTTCAGCGGGATGAGATCGCCGGCACCGAAGCCTGGTTCCGGGGCATCATTGAATCAGCTCCTGACGGCATGATCGTGGTTAACGACGACGGTGTCATCGCGCTGTGCAATCCACGGGCAGAGGCGCTCTTCGGCTACGAGAAGGGAGGTTTGGTCGGATTGAATGTTGATCAACTGGTTCCGGCAGCCGTGCGCGGGGGACACGCTGCAAACCGCGCGCGTTTCGCCGGTGAGCGCCGCATCGGTGCCATGGGTGCTTCCCTGGATCTTTTTGGTCTTCGCAAGGACGGTTCCGAGTTCCCCATCGAGGTTGGTTTGAGCCGCTTGCCCGAACTCGCGGGTCGTGGCGCCTGTTCCTGTGCGGTAGTCCGGGATGTTACGGATCGCAAGGAGGCTGAGCTTGAAATACGCCGCGCGCGTGATGCCGCTGAGGAGGCCACCCGTGCGAAGAGCGATTTTCTTGCCAATATGAGTCATGAAATCCGCACGCCGATGAATGCCATCATCGGCATGTCCCATCTAGCCTTGCAGACGGATCTCGATCACAGGCAGCGAAATTATGTTGAGAAAGTTGATTCCGCTGCAAAAAATCTGCTGGGTATTATCAATGACATCCTTGATTTTTCAAAGATCGAGGCGGGAAAGATGCTTTTCGAAAGCACGGATTTCCTTTTTGAAGACGTGCTTGAGAGTCTCGCGGATATTTCTGTCATCAAGGCGCAGGACAAGGGAATCGAGCTGCTCTTTGATGTGGGTGCTGATGTGCCTACGGCCTTGGTCGGGGACCCCATGCGCCTTGGGCAGATACTGATTAATCTGGTCGGCAATGCGATCAAATTCACGGAGAAGGGCGAAGTTACTGTCGCTATACGTAAGATTGCTGAAGAGGACGATGGCGTCAGGCTGCGGGTTGATGTGCGGGACACCGGCATCGGTCTTACGGAGGAGCAGGTCGGCAGGTTATTCCAGGCTTTTTCCCAGGCAGATACATCAAACACGCGTAAATATGGGGGGACCGGGCTCGGACTAACGATTTGCAAGCACCTCGTGGAGTTGATGGATGGCGAGATCGGGGTGGACAGCGAGCCGGGGCGTGGAAGTAATTTTTATTTTTCTGCAAAGTTCGGGGTGCAGTCGGAGCAGCGCAATTTAATTTTACATGCTGAGGATATTCAGGGTGTGCGTATTCTGGTCGTTGATGACAACGCCAGCGCAAGGGAAATATTGGCCGGTATTCTCAAATCACTTAAGTTTGATGCTGATGTCGTCTCCGGTCCGATTGAGGCGATACGGCTGCTGGAGGGGTCACAGACCGACGGGCGGCCTTATGACCTGGTTTTGATGGACTGGATGATGCCTGGAGTTGATGGCGTCGAGGGAATTAGAATGATACGGGCCAGCAATACTATCTCGAAGACTCCTGCTTTTGTCATGGTGACTGCTTACAGTCGCGACGAATTATTGTTAAGGGCTGAGTCGGTGAAGATTGACGGCGTTCTGGTGAAGCCGGTCAGTCCTTCAACTTTGCTCGACGGCATTTTGAACGCGCTGGGCAAGGAAGTTGTATCTCAATCCAGAAAGAAAGAGCGTAATACCACCCACCTGGAGGCTTTGAAGCGCATCAGGGGGGCTCATCTTCTGTTGGTCGAGGATAACCCGGTGAACAGGGAGGTGGCCCTGGAAATCCTGCATGATGCCGGATTGAAGGTGGATATCGCTCACGATGGCGCCGAAGCCGTTGCCAAGGTCCCGGTCGGGAACTATGACGGCGTGTTGATGGATTGC
>JBILYA010000243.1:0-4107 GCA_044378065.1 Burkholderiales bacterium
CACGACCGCCCAGCAGATCAGCCATCGCCGGATTGCCGCCCTTGTAAGGCACATGCAGCATCTTGATCCCCGCCAGCGAATTGAACAGTTCCGCCGCCAGATGCGTCAGATTGCCGGTACTCGATGAAGCATAGGACACCAGTCCGGGCTTTGATTTGGCCAGGGTAATCAATTCGGCGCTGGTCGACACTCCGGCAGAGGGATGGGCAACAAACACGTAAGCGCCGTCACCGAACTGGGCGACGGGCACAAAATCGCGTGCCGTGTCATAGGGCAGCTTGGTATACAGCGCCGGATTGATCGCATGCCCTGCAGCCACCACCAGCAGGGTGTAACCGTTGGGTGCAGACTTGGCGACAATCTCCGAACCGATCAGCGTGTTGCCACCGCCGCGGTTGTCGACAATAACCTGCTGGCCGAGTTGCTGAATCAGCGTCGGTGAGACCAGACGCGCCACGATGTCGTTCGCGCCGCCCGCCGGATACGGCACCACCATGCGCACCGGACGTGACGGAAAATTCTGCGCCGCCGCGGGCAATATCAAGGCAACCATCGTCACGGCGACGATCAACGCGCCGATCCAGCCATGAATCGTTCGGGTATTCATCGATCTCCTCCAGCTTTGTGGCCGGTGTGGCCCGGCCTTCCGCTTCATTGGAGCACCGCCCACTGCGGAACGCAATCAAATCCCCTCTATGACGCCATTGATTCCGTTCATCATTTCATTTGGTGGACCACGATACGCCGGATGGCGCAAATTTTGGATTAACATCCGTGCTCTTCCGGGAACCCCGTCTTCAAGGAACCACATCATGGGCTTCAGCACGAACGAGAAAAAATCCGGTCCGACCATCAGCGGCGCACGTGCTCTGGTCGACGGCCTGCTGCGCGAAGGCATCGATCATGTCTTCGGCATCCCCGGCACGCAGAACCTCGCCATCCTTGATGAGTTGCGCGTCACGCCGCAGATCCGCTTCATCCTGACGCGCCACGAACAGGGCGCCGCGTTCATGGCCTACGGCTTCGCCCGCGCTGCCAACAAACCGTCAGTGGTCACCGTTACCGAAGGCCCCGGCATTACCAATATCGTCACCGCCACCGCTGCCGCGTTCAAGGGCAATGTGCCGGTGATCAGCATCACCGGCGTTCAGGAAAGCGGGATGCGCGAGCGCGACGCCACGCAGGACATGGACCAGATTCCGTTCATGAAGCCCATCACCAAATGGGCCTACAGCATTCCCTATCCCGAGAAAATCCAGGAAGCCGTGCGCAAGGCTTTCCGCGTCGCGCTGACCGAACCGCAGGGCCCGACGCACATCGAAGCGGCCAGCGAAGTGCTGTTGCAACAAGTCTCACCGGAAACCACGGCGCCTGCCGCCTATCGCAACACCGTCCCGGCTGTGTGCGACCCGGCGCAGATCGACGCGGCCTGGGCATTGATCAGCAAGGCCGAGCGGCCGTTGTTTGTCGTCGGCCGCGGCGTGATGAAGGAAAATGCGGTTGCTGCAATGGAGCAGCTCGCCACTGCCGCCGGCATTCCGGTTACCGTGCTGCAGTATTCCCCCGACGCCTTCCCCGCCACACATCCGCTGGCGCTGGGTCCGCTGGGCCGCAATGCCTTCAGCAGCGCCAACAAAAACGCACCGAAAGCCGACGTCATCGTCGCCATCGGCGCGCACTTCGACGTGTTCTCGACGATGTACAAATACGGCATCTTCAGCGAGAGCGCCAAGATCATCCACAACACCTCGGCACCGGGCCAGATCGGCATCGTCTTTCCGGTGGAGCTCGGCGTCGCCGGTTCGGCGGCCAGCTTCATCAAGGGGCTTGCCGAGCGCGCCGCAAAAGGCCAGACACGCACGCCGTGGGTTGATGTCGCCAAGGCACGCGCCGAATTCGATGCTGAAATCACTGCCGTGTTGAAGCCCGACATGGAACCGATCCAGCCGCAGTTCGTCGCCCACACCATCCGCAAGGCACTACCCAAGGACGGCATCCTCGTGGTTGATGCCGGCAACGGCGGCAAACATGTGCGCACCTATTTCAAGAGCTACCAGCCCAATTCCTTCATGTGCATCGACGACTGGGCTTCGGTCGGCGGTTCATTCCCGATCGCACTGGGCGCGAAACTCGCGCAACCGAACCGGCCGGTGCTGTGCGCCTCGGGTGACATGGGGGCGATGTGCAATATCGGCGAGCTCGAAACCGCCGTTCGTGAAAACATCGCCGTCGTCTACGTCGTGTTCAACGACCAGGGCCTCGGCAACGAGCGCGCCTTCCAGAACGAACACTTCGGCGGGCGTTATTTTGCGGTCGACTACAAGAATCCGGATTTCGGTGCGCTGGCCAAGGTATTCGGCGCCCACGGCGAACACGTCACCCGCCCGCAGGATCTTGAGGGCGCTATCCAGCGCGCCTTTGCCAGCGGCAAACCGGCGATCATCGACGTAATGATTGATCAAAACAATCTCGCACCGGTGGTGCACCGAACCTAAAACGTCGGGCCAAGCCTTTGGCGGCGCTCAGCCGCCGAAGGCCTTGCGGTGCAGTTCGAGATCGACGTAACGTAGGGGATCGGTCAGCGTTTTCTGCGGCACGCCGAAACGCGTACGCAGGGCCAGCACGGTGCGAATGCCTTCCAGATCCAGAGCAACATCGCGCCAGAAGCCGCCCTTGTCATCGAGCAGGATGTCCAGCGACAGCCGCGCCAGTTCCGGCGTCACCGAGGCGTCATGACTCATCAGCAACTCTGCGGCAGCGCCGCGGTTGTTGCGGTCATACAGCCAGTTCATCGCATCGCGATAACCGCGCATGAAGCCGATCACCGCGGATTCATTATTTTTTATCCATGAACGCTGCGCAAAGCCGGTGCGTCCCTGATAACGGCCCAGCAGATCGCGCGCCGTCCCGAGTTTGGTGAATCCCTGATCAGCCGCAATCTTGTCCAGCGGCGTCGCCAGCAGGCCTGCCGCGTAATTGCCGTCGAGCATCGCCTTGAGCCGCATCGGTCCGCCGCCGGTACGTTCGTAAGTGACGTCGGCATCGGTCATGCCGGCGCGGGCAATCATTTCACGAAGGATGAAGGCGTATCCCGTAGTCAGTGCATCGACTGCGATTTTTTTACCACGCAGATCCGCAACGGATTTGATGTCAGGGCTGGCCATCAGGCTCTGGAAGCTGTCATCCACGCCCATGAAGGCCACGAGGTCGCAGCTACCCTCATATTCCGCCTCGCCCTGCCCCTCCTGGTAGGCCACCAGATTGTCCATTGCGGTGACCGTGAGGTCGAATTTTCCCTCGATCAGGTTCTTCATCAGGTACACCGAATTCGGCGTATGCGTGATGTTGACCTCGATGCCGTGTTTCGCAAAAAACCCCTGGCCCTGCGCCACCCAGGCCGGCAGCGAATAACCGCCGCCGAAAGTAATCATGTTCACGGTCTGCAGCGGCTTTTTTGCGTTGGTCATTAGCGGGCTCTCAAAAAGGAATGCCCGCACAATACACGACGCGCCGCAGCGTGAGTAGAATGCCCGCTCCAACCTCACTGCGAGCGATGCCACATCATGAACGCGCCTGTCACCCGTCGCTGGACCGAACAACGCTGGCTGATCGACAACGTGATCCGCTCCGTCGGCATCGACTGGGACCAGCCGCGCAGCATCAACTACAACGCGCCCTGCGGGCCCGAAGCCAACGCCGACTTCGCCGCGATCCGTGAGCGCGTCAAGAAATACGCCGATATTTCGCCGGCCTTTGAAACCGCTGCGAAACGGCGCGAAGCCAAGGCCAAGGCTGCCGAAGACGCCGGCGAGACTGTCACCGCGCGCCAGAACTATTTCATCGCCGCTGTTCAATACGCCGCCTCGCAGTGGCCTTATGACGAAAACAACGAAAAGAACCTTGCCCTCAATCAGCGCAAGCGTGAGTGTTACCTGAACTACGCCCGATACGCCGACCACAAGGTCGAAGCCGCGTGGATTCCCTTCCAGGGCAAAGCATTACCCGGCTGGCTGCATCTGCCGCCCGGCTACAGCGGCGGACGCATCCCCGCCGTAGTGGCCATCCCCGGCATGGACGGATTCAAGGAAGCCGGTGTGGCGATGTACG
>JBILYA010000257.1:0-3953 GCA_044378065.1 Burkholderiales bacterium
GGAGAGGAAACGTTCACGCACACCGGCGTCCTGCAGCGCAAACACCACAGCCTTGTTCAATTTGGCGACGATGTCCTTGGGCATGCCGGCCGGCCCCATCAGGCCGTACCACTGCACCGCGTCGTAACCGGGCACGCCCTGTTCGGCGATGGTGGGAATATCCGGCGCAATCTTCGAACGCGCGGCGCTGGTGACACCGTAGGCGTGTACGCGGCCGGCCTTGAGCTGCTGCGTGCCGACGATCATGTTGGTGACCATGAACGGTACATAACCGGCGATCAGATCGGCAATCGCCGTGTTCGCGCTTTTGTATGGCACATGCACCATCTTCAGCCCGGCCATGCTCAGGAACATTTCCATGCACAGATGCAGATTGGAACCGGTGCCCGCCGAACCGAACTCGAGTTTGCCGGGACGCGCCTTCGAATACGCAATCAGTTCCTTGACGTTTTTCGGCTGCATCGACGGATGGCCCACCAGAATATTCGGCAGCACCACGAACTGGCTGACCGGCGTGAAATCACGCACCGGATCAAAAGGCAGGTTTTTCTGCATTGACGGCTGAATGGTCATGCTGCTGATCGCCGTGAGCAAGGTGTAACCATCCGGCGCCGCACGCGCGACCGCTTCACTGCCGACGATGGAACCGGCACCCGGCCGGTTTTCGGCAATGACGCGCTGGCCGAGGGATTCATCCATCTTGGGCAGAACCATGCGCGTGGTCGAATCGGTGCCGCCGCCCGCACCGGAGGGCACAATGATGCGGATCGTTCTGGTCGGATAGTTCTGCTGGGCCGCAACTGACAGCGCTGCGCCGAACAGGGCAATACCCAGGAGACCGCAAACACGATGGGCCGGGTTGCTGACAGACATACGAAGCTCCTCTTTCATGTCATCCGGCTCACGGGCCGGATTGATTATTAAATAATGTAATGATTCTCGCCGTGCATCCTGTCCTTGTAAAGGCGGAAAGCATCAGGGAACACAGACTACACACCGGCTATTCCCGCCGCCAACGATTTTTTTCAACCTGTCATTCCGGCAAATTCAGAAGGCATAATGGCAACCAGCAGCGGAGGGAGGCCCGGCTGCCCATCATTCGGGAGATCATTCATGTTGCGCATCCTGCTTGCCAGCATCACCCTGGCGCTCGCCACCAGCGCCAGCGCCCAGGACAAACCCGCTGCCGCACCCGCGGAAAAACCGGCGTTGTTTGCCACGACCAAGGTCGAAGGCACCGACAATGTCTATGTCTTCCGTTACGGCAACCATCAGGCGATGTTCGTCGTTACATCCGCCGGCGTGATCGCCACCGATCCCATCGGCTACGGCCGTCCGCAGGCGGTGACCACTTATATCGACGAAATCAAAAAGGTCACCAACCAGCCAATCAAATACCTGATCTACAGCCACCATCACTATGACCACATCGCCGGCGGCAAGCCGTTCAAGGATGCCGGCGCCACCATCGTCGCGCACAAGCGGGCCAAGGAACGCCTCGAAGTATTGAAGGATCCGTTTACGCCCTTGCCCGATGAAGTGATGACCGACAAACGCGTGATTACCCTTGGCGGCACCACGCTGGAGCTGACCTATCACGGCCTCAACCACTCCGACAGCTCGATCGCGATGCGCCTGCCCAAGGAGAAAGTGCTGTTCGTCGTGGATACGCTGCCGGTCGGCTCCGTGCCGGGCCGCGGCATGATCGACTTCCATCCGCTCGAAGTTGAAAAATCCATCGAGTCGATGCTTGCACTGGACTGGGAAAAACTGATCCCCGGACATCCCGGTCAGCCCGGCGGCCGCCTCGGCACGAAGGATGACGTCCGTGCACAGTTGCAGTTCCTGCGCGACGCTTCCGATGCCGTGAAGATTGCCGCGCGTGAAGGCAAGTGCTGGGAACCGGCTGAAAAAGAAGTCCAGCTGCCGCAATACCAGTCCTGGCCCGGTTATGCCGCGGGCATGCCCTTTGTCGTACGCCGCTACTGCGGCCTGTGGGGACGCGGCACCTGATCGCGGCTACGCTCCAACAAAAACCCCGCATCCGCGGGGTTTTTTATGGCCTGCTGTCGTCGCGTATCAATCGACGCGGATGCCCGTACGCTGCACCACCTTCGCCCAGCGATCCATGTCATTGGCCAGCAGCTTGGTCAGTTCTTCCGGCGTGCCCGACTGCACATCGACGCCGAGAGCGGCCAGGCGCTCCTTCACATCGTTCTGCTTGAGTGCCTGCACGATTTCCGTATTGAGCCGGCGCACAACATCAGCCGGCAGACGCGCCGGTCCGGCAAAGCCGTACCACAGACTCGCTTCATAGCCGGGAACCGCCTCGGCCACCGTCGGCAGTTCGGGCAAGGCCGGTGAACGCTGCGCACCGGTCGTCGCCAGACCGCGCAGGCGTCGCGACTGCAGATGCGGGATCACCGACAGACTGGTGGCAAACGCCATCGTCACCTGTCCGCTGACCAGATCGGTCAGCGCCAGTGACATACCCTTGTACGGCACATGCGTCATTTTCGTACCGGTCAGCACTTCGAACAGCGCACCGCCGAGATGCCCGGATGCACCAACGCCCGCAGACACATAACTGAGTTGGCCCGGGCGCGCCTTGGCCAGCGCCACCAGTTCTTTGACATTTCTGACGGGTACCGACGGATGCACCGCCAGCACCAGCGGACTGGAACCGGCGAGCGAGATCATCGTGAAGTCACGGACCGAATCAAAAGGCAGCTTGCTGTACAGCGCCGCGTTGACGGCATGGCCGCTGGGAATCAGCGCAATGGTGTAACCGTCCGGCGCCGCCCGCGCCGTGAACTCGGTACCGATGATGCCGTTGGCGCCGGTGCGGTTTTCAACAATGACCTGCTGCTTGAAGCTTTCGGTCAGTTTTGCCGCAACCGTACGACAGATGATGTCGTTGCCGCCACCGGCGGCAAACGGCGAAATGATGCGGATCGTGCGCGAGGGATAAGCCTGCTGTGCAACGGCAGGCAAGGCTGTTGCCGTTGCCGCCGCCAGCAGCACGGCGAGCAACAGCGGCTTGCGCGCCGCCGCCCGCTCCTTGCGCTTAACCACGCAAATGCTGATTGAAAAACTCCAGCGTGCGCTGCCACGACAGCTTGGCTGCGGCATCGTCATAACGCGGCGTCGTGTCGTTATGGAATCCGTGCTGGGTGTTCGGATAGATGTGCGCGGTGTAACGCACATTGTTCGCCTTCAGCGCTTCTTCATAGGCCGGCCAGCCCTTGTTGATGTTCTCGTCTTCGCTGGCGTAATGAATCAGCAAGGGTGCCTTGATCTTCGCCACCTCGGAAGCCGGCACCTGACGGCCGTAGTACGGCACCGAGGCTCCAAGCTCCGGCATGCGCGTGGCCAGCAGATTACAGATGCCGCCGCCGAAGCAGAAGCCGACCGCACCGATCTTGCCTGTGGTCTCCGGCCGCGCTTTCAGCACCTGCGCCGCCTGATACAGATCTTCTTCACGCTTTTTCGCATCCTGCGCAGCGAACAGCGCACGTGCCTTGTCCTCGTCGCCGGGATAACCGCCGACCGGCGTCAGCGCATCCGGGGCAAAGGCCACGAAGTTCGCCAGCGCCAGCCGCCGCACGACATCTTCAATATAGGGATTCAGACCGCGGTTCTCGTGGATCACCAGCACCGCGGGCAGTTTGCCCTTGGCATCAGCCGGCAGTGCAAAGTAGCCGCGCATGCGGCCATGACCGTTCGGCGAATCGTAGTCGAGGTATTGCGTGCGGATGCGCTTGTCATCCTTCGGCACCTGCTGCGCCCAGGCGAAATTGGGTTTCAGGCTCTCCAGCATCGCGGCCGCGGTAAAGGCGCCGACCGCAAACTTCGCGGCGCGGTCGAGAAACTCGCGCCGGTCGAGACGGCCATGCACGTAACCATCAAACAGTTTCAGCACTTCCGGTGGAAAATCACCCGCTGTTTTGCGT
>JBILYA010000060.1:0-8846 GCA_044378065.1 Burkholderiales bacterium
CACTGCACCAACCTCAACGGTTTTGATCCGCTGTCCGATGCCTTTGTGGCTGCCTGCGGTGAAGCCGGCCACAAACAGCTGCCCGACTACAACGACGGCAGCTATGAAGGCGCTTATCACCTGCAGTATTCCACCCGCAAAGGCTGGCGCAGCAGTCCCGCCGCCGAATACCTGAAACCGGCGCGCAACCGCCCCAACCTCACCATCGTCACCAATGCACCGGCGACCAAGATACTGACGGAAAACCGCCGTGCCACCGGTGTGGAATTCCGCCGCGACAACCAAACGCTCAAAGCCCGTGCCCGCCGCGAAGTCATCCTTGCCGCCGGTCCGCTGGTGTCACCGAAACTGCTGGAGCAGTCCGGCATCGGCAACAGCGCGATCCTCTCCGGATTCGGCATCCAGACCGTGCACCACCTGCCCGGCGTCGGCGAAAACCTGCGCGACCATCCGAGCTCACGCATTTCCTTCGAATGCGCGAAGCCGATCACCATCAATGACGTGCTGCGCAACCCGCTGCTGAAAATCAAGGAAGGCCTGCGCTGGTTCTTCAAAAGCGAAGGCCTGCTGACCATCTGCTCCGCAACCTCGCAGGTGGCGTGGCGCTGCAACCCCAAATCCGACCGCCCCGACATGGCGATGCTGCTGCTGCCGCTGTCGGGCCGCGACCGTTATGCGCGCACCGCGCGTTACGGCCTCGATCCGCATCCCGGCTTCACCTTCGGCCTCAAGGTGCTACAACCGTACTCGGTTGGTCAGATCCATATCGGCTCCACCGATCCGCTGGCGCAGGCGACAATGGACCCGAAATACCTGTCCCACGAAGCCGACGTCCAGCTCTTCCTCGACGGCATGCGTTTCGCGCGCCATATCGCGCAGATGCCTTCACTGAAGCCGCTGGTGGTGCGCGAAACACGCCCCGGTCCAGATATCCGGGATGACGTCGGCATGCTCGACTATATGAAGGAAACCATCCAGACCAGCTGGCACATGGTCGGCACCTGCAAGATGGGCAATGGCGCAGATGCGGTGGTCGATGACCAGCTCAAGGTCCACGGCATCGAGCGGCTGCGGGTGATCGACTCGTCGATCTTCCCGACCATCCCGTCGTCGAACACCAATATCCCGACCATCGCCGCAGCCGAAAAAGGTGCGGCAATGGTGCTGTCCGCTGCGCGCTGATTTTTAAAACCATTATTTAAAACAATTCCAAAAACAATCGATCCACAGCCTGTTCCTATTGGGAGGAGTGTCATGAACGTTTTCAAACGATCACTGATCGCGCTGCTGTTGATGTCGCCGCTGGTACCTGCCGTGCATGCGCAGAACTACCCGCTGCGTCCGGTGCGCATCATCGTCGGCTTTGCCGCGGGCGGCCCGTCGGACATCATCGCGCGGCTGATGGCACAGCAACTCTCGGATCGCATGGGCAAACAGTTCATTGTCGAGAACCGCGCCGGCGCTACCGGCACCATCGGCGCCGAACTGGTGGCAAAAGCGCCACCCGACGGCCACACGCTATATCTCGCCAGCCAGACTACCCACGCGGTTGCGCCCTATATGTATGCCAAGGTCGGTTATGACCCGATCAAGGATTTCGCCACCGTGGTGCTGATGTCGCAGAACCCGCTGCTGGTCGTCGTGCATCCTTCATTGGGCGTGAAGTCAATGAAGGAACTGGTAACTCTCGCGCGTAACCGCCCGGGCGACCTTAATTTCGCCACCGGCGGCCAAGGGTCCTCGCCGCATATGTCGATGGAGCTGCTGAAAAGCATGCTCAACATCAACATGGTCCCGATTCATTACAAGGGTGACGGGGCCGCGATCAGCGAACTGATCGGCGGGCAGGTGCCGATCATGTCGGCGAGCATCGCCGGCCTGCTGCCCTATACCAAGAACGGCAAGCTGCGCGGCATCGCAATCACCGGCGCGAAGCGCTCGACTATCGCACCGGAATTCCCGACGATCCGCGAAGCGCTGGACCTGAAAGACTACGAAGTGATCACCTGGTTCGGCATCCTGAGCACCGGCGGCACGCCGACTGACATCGTCAACCGCCTGAACAAGGAAATCGTCAGCGCGCTGGGTGAGACGTCAGTGAAGGAACAGATCGCCAAGCTCGGCATGGAAACCGTCGGCAACAGCCCCGAGCAATACGCCGCCTTCCTGCGCGAGGAAAACGTCAAATGGAGCAAGATGGTGAAGGCGCTGAACCTGAAGGCGCAGTGACCCGCGCCTTCCCTGTATTGATCTGAAGGTTTCCCGGTAAACGCGCGCCTAGTAACCGCGCGCCCGATCCACGCCGGTCGCAAACGGTTCACCGGCGAGGTAACGGCGCGCGTTATCGGCAAATATCTCCGCCACCAGCGCACCGCGTCCGGCATGACCGCCGCCGATATGCGGCAGCACCAGAATGTTTTCGGTGGTCCAGAAGGGATCACTCGCCGGCAACGGCTCTTCACGGAACACATCGAGCACGGCGCCGGCGATGGTCTTGTTCTTCACCGCGGCAATCAGATCGGCGTCGACAATCAACGGGCCGCGGCCGAAATTGAGCAGCCAGGCCGTCGGCTTCATCAGCTTCAGGCGTTCGGCGTTGATGTAATTCTCGGTCTCCGGCGTCACTGGCATCAGCAGCACCAGATAATCCGACTCGCGCAGCACGTCCGCCGCTTCATCACTGGAATAAACCGCTTCCACGCCCTCCACCGGAATCGGCTCGCGCTTGGTGCCGATCACGCGCATGCCCAGCGCCGATGCCTTGAGCGCCAGCTCCTGCCCGATCGCGCCAAGGCCGAGAATGCCCAGCGTCTGTCCGGCGAGCAGTTTCGACATGCGACGGTTCCACTGGCTCTGCTTCTGGTCGAGCGCGGCAGCCATATACGGCTTGGTCAGATGAAACAGCGAGCCAAGAATGTTCTCCGACATCGAATGCCGGTGCGAACCGCGCGCGCAGCATAAAGCCACATCGTCACGCAGCCCCGGCGCATCCAGCCAGGCCTCGACACCGGCCGTCATCGCCTGAATCCAGCGCAGCTTCGGCATGCGCGCGAGATAACCGCCATCCTTCCAGCCGGCCAGCACCTCCACCCGCGGAATCAAATCCTCCGGCGGCTTTGCATCGCGCTTCACGCCATGCACTTCAAACTGATCCGCAAGCCCGGCGTCGGCGAGGGCTTGTTGGTACGCGTCAGTGTCATCCAGCCACAGCAGGCAGACAGGTTTGCTCATCGTTTTGTTTCCTGATCAGGTCAGCCGGTCCACCATTGCGGCCGGCATATTTTTTTAATTAAAATAAATACTTATGATTACATGCCCTCGCGTCGCACGGGGGTGCGCAGCACGCCGATATCCTTCTGGATGATCTCGCAGACGTCGCCGTGCTTCAGATTGGGCTCGGTCGCATCGTCCGTGCCCAGCCAGATCACATCACCCGGATGCAGCGTCATGTACTTGGTGATCTCGGCGATGTAACGCTGCGCCGAGAACAGCATCTT
This sequence comes from Burkholderiales bacterium, assembly GCA_044378065.1. Taxonomy (GTDB): domain Bacteria; phylum Pseudomonadota; class Gammaproteobacteria; order Burkholderiales; family SG8-41. The sequence goes on from JBILYA010000060.1 coordinate 3,498, forward strand.
GCTGGTGTTGTAACCGGCGACGCGCTGGCCGTTCATGTGAATCTCGACATCGAGGTTCATCGGATCCAGACCCGTGGTGATGAAGGGGCCCATCGGCTTCCACGTATCGCAGTTCTTCGCGCGCCACAGCGTGCGGTCGGATTTCTGCCAGTTGCGTTCGCTGACGTCATTGCCCAGCGTGTAACCGAGGATGCAGGACAGCGCATTGGCTTCGGTCAGGTTCTTCGCCGCCTTGCCCACCACCGCGACCAGTTCACCCTCGAACTGCACCATGTCGGAAGCATCAGCGGGAATGATCAGCGTTTCTTCGGTCGCGCACAGCGCGTTGAAGGAACGGTAACCGACGTCGGCCTTCTCCGGATACTTGGGCGCGATGCCCTTGCGTTTGGCGCCCCACTCGATATGCGCCGCATAGTTCAGCCCGGCGCAGTAGAAATTGCGCGGCTCACAGGGGATCAGGGTTTTGAGGGCAGACAGCGCATGGCGCTTGCCATTGGCCTTGTAAGTATCGAAGGGCGAACCGTCGAGTTCAGCGACCTGGTCGCCTTCGACGAGGCCGAAGAAGGTGCGGGATTGGAGTTGGAAGCGGCCGAATTTCATAGCTATCACTTTCTTGGAAAAAATACTTACGTTTGATTAAGTCTTGAACGCCAATGCACCCAACAAACTCTTAAAAGCAGCATCACCACACTAAACCACCCGCCGGCGCTCTATCTAAGCGTCTAAGCGCGCTGCTCACGCAGCAACTTTGATTGCCGATATTCCGCCGCATCTGCCGCAAGCGTAAGCTCAATCGGTTTATTGAAGTTTCCCTTAATAACTTCAGAAATTTCATCAAGCGTCACACTAAAGAATTCTTTTCTGTGGTTAACAAGATTTAGTCTACGGTGATGAAATGCCTTATGAAGGGCATTTTCAAGTTTTGGCGCATCATCGCTGAATACTAAAGCATGAATATCAAACTCAAAAGGAACTGATGCATCACCCAACTCATCAACTCGCTCAACAGGATCCAAACGTCGAGTAACCCCGATCTTGTAAATATTTTCTCCAAACGCCCCCAAATTCGAAATCACGTAAACGTAGCCAGCCCGAGTATTTTGTTCACGATAATCGACCTCCGCCTTTTTTACACTTATTGCTGCAAGCTGTTCCTCGACCGCCCTTTTCTCCTCAATTAATACGCTCCGCTCCGCATCGGTCGTGACCTTTGATAATCTCACCTCAAACTCTCTTAGTGCCTTAATAAAATGCTTCTCTTCTTTCTCTAAAGATTGCTTCGCCTCCTCAATCTCCCTCTGCAAACGCGCCTCCTCCCTCATTTGTTCTCGAAGACGTTTCTGCTCCTCCTTTTCCTCCTGCTTTTTTACTTGATACTCGTGAGTGAGGTGTAATTCCTCAAGCTTTAGATTCAAATACTCATGGGTAATCGACATTTTCATTCGAGCACCAAGCTTGTTAAGTACGTCAAACGCTTTCTTTATTTTCTTTTCAGTTGAATCGATATTATTAAATTTAACTTTAGAGATGCCTGCATCGCACTCATTATTAAAAGAACGTAAGATAAGCTTGAGATAGTCTTTAATCATACGAGCACCCTCAGCTTTGCTTTGATTAATTACCCAAGCCTCTTCGCAAATCGCCGCATGTCCCGCCTTAACAATCTCTTCTTGTTTATTTTGAATAGCCTCTAATTTCTTTAGATATCCCTCTGAATTAGCGAGATCATATTTTGGCTTATAAAGACCAAACGACTGCAACAACAATGCGTCATCAAGAACTAAAACCTCACCTTCTTTGATTGTTATCTCAGCATTAAGACGTTGAATATTTTTTTGCAACACCATTGATTGATTAGTTAAATCTGCCACGACGCCACGAATCTTAATTACGTCAAAATGCCCCATTTCTTTCATGTGTGATTGAAGAACCGACAATTCCGCTTCAGTATCGCTGAGTCTTTTTTTTATTTCATCAATCTTGAAAAAATCAAAGAGCCCCATAACGCCCTCCTCTGAACAACAATAAAATTTTTGCGGTCATTTTGAATTCAATTCCATCAATGAGCGCAGACTCAACAGCGTTAAATTGCCAGACGATTTGCTTTGCGATGATGCGGACTTCTATTAAATAAGGGAAGCTAGCCGTTCTTACGAAGTAAATCCGACCTTTCGACTTAAATATTAGAAATTTATGAAATACTCTAACTCGTTCTGATCTCCAAAATTCAAAGATGATCTCCGAATCCTCCTCCACCTCCAACACCCCATCCCTTAAGTTCCTAGGCCCCCAATGGTTTGCTACCGTGATGGGCCTCGCCGGCCTCGCGCTGACCTGGGCCGCCGCCGTGCCGAAAATGGGCCCTGCCGCGGAATGGGTGGCGCGCGGCGTCGGCGGGTTTGCAGCGCTGCTGTTCCTGATTCTGATCGCGCTGTTCTCGCGGCGCGGGCAGTTGTATCCCGAGGCGCTGACGGCTGATCTGCTGCATCCGGTTCGCCATGCCTTCTTCGCAACAATCACGGTGGCGCTGATCCTGCTGGCGACGCTGGGCCATGCGTTGTTCGGTATGTCGGTGTTCTGGGAAACGCTGTGGCTGATCGCCTGCCTGCTGCAGTTGGCGGTGACGGTGTGGGTGCTGTCGCGCTGGTGGCGCGGCAACACTATCGGCGGCTTTCAGTGGCCGGGCATCACACCGGTGCTGATCATTCCGGTGGTGGGCAATGTGCTGGCGCCGCTGGCCGGCGTGCCGCTGGGCCAGCACGAATGGGCGGCGGTGCAGTTCGGCGTCGGCCTGTTCCTGTGGCCGGTGGTGCTGACGTTGATCATGGCGCGCATCGGCGTGCACGGCCTGTGGCCGGATCGCCTGCTGCCGACGGGTTTCATCATGGTGGCGCCGCCGGCGATTGTCGGGCTCGCGCTGCTGCGCTTCGGGGCCGCGCCGGCGTGGGCGCAGGGTTGCTGGGGCATCGCGCTGTTTTTCCTGTTGTGGGCGGCGCAGGTGCTGAAGCCGATGCTGGCGCAGCCGTTCTCGATGGCGTGGTGGGCGCTGAGTTTTCCGCTGGCGGCCTTCGCCGCACTGACGCTGAAGCTGGCGCCGACGGGCCAGCCCTTTGCCTTCCTCGCGATGCCGGCGCTGGCGCTGGCCACGCTGGTGATCGGGGCGCTGTGTCTGTGGACGTTGCGCGGGCTGCAGCAGGGCACGCTGCTGGTAGCCGAGCCCTGATTAATCTTCGCTGAAGCGTTATTGCTTCAGCGATTCTCCAGCCGGTTGTAATCAAACAGCGCGGCTTCGCCGGGCGCCTGCTGCCGGTAGGCGGCGTGCACCGCGTCGCTGTGCGCCCAGAACGCAGGGCTGGTGCGGCGCACCGCATAGCGTGCGGCAAAAGTGCGGTAATCCGTTTCGGACTGCAGATTACGCACGGCCGTGGTGAAAGCCGGCAGCTCGGCGCGCTGCACGCGGTAAAACGCGTTCGGATAATCACCGAGGAATCCCGGCACGACGGTCAGCGTGTTTTCATCAGGGCGCAGCGCCGATTCCTCGCGCAGCAGGTGACTGACGTTGGTGTGCGCGGTGTCACGCAGCAGCGTGAACCAGCGCGTCTGGCCTGAAGGTTCGTCAATACGCAGGATACTCATCTCCGGCAGCAGTGACAGGCTGCGTCCGCGCAGGGCGGCGAGGGATTCAAGATCACGGCGCACTGCAGCGTCGGGCACGCTGGCGAGGTCGTAACGGCGGTCGAGTACCGGTGCGAGCCGCTGCCTGATCATGTCGTAGAACTCGCCCTGGGCATCGCTGCTGCGGTAGCGGATGCCGGTCTCGCGCTTGACCACGGCATTACGGCCGTAGACATAGTCCTGCACCTGTTCGCGCGCATTGCGATACCAGTAGTCGGCGACCAGCTCGCGCGCACCTTCGGGCAGGAACAGCAGGAAATTGAATTCGCCTTCCATTCGCATGAAGTCCATGTAGAGGCGCGAATTCAACTGGTGCCCGGCATTGCCGTAAACGTCGTAGCCGGTGACCAGCAGGTAATAGAGGCGCTCGAACAGCGGATAGCCCATCACCCAGGCGGTTTTCGGGCGCGTGCCGACGAGGCCCTTGACCACGGTGGCATTGTCGAAGTTGCGGAAGATGGTCAGTGCGGCGTTGCTGTTGCGACCGTCGCCGTCCCAGATCGCCGACAGTGTGAGCGGGCCGTTTTTATCGATGATTTTTTCGAGGATGCGGCTTTTTTCACGAAGGAATTTTTTCTCTTCATCGGCAAAGTTGAGCCAGGGCTTGATGACGCCGGAATCGCTGCCGTACGCGCCGGGCAGCGTCAGCTCGCCCGCTTCCCGTGCGACGATCTCGGCATTCGCGCCTTGGGCATCGGTAGCCGGATCGGCAAACACCACCCAGAAGCGGTCTTCGATCACGTTCACCGCGATCTGCCCGCGGCAGACCGGACCCTTGATGAAGTTCATGATGAAGAACTGCGCTTCATCGAGCAGGAAGCGGTAGCGCGATTCCTGAGGCAGTGCCCGGAAAGTGATGAAAGGGTTGGAGGCCTGCTTGATGTCGTAGGACGGCAGTTCACCAACACTGAATGCCGGCTTGAGGAACCAGCCACGGTATTTGTCCATGCGCGCGGCGCTCAGCGCATAGGGCATATAGGTTTTGCCGACCGGGGTTTCGAGTTCAGGCACCAACCGGTAATAAACCCTCACCACACCCGGGTCGTCATAAGGCCGGCGCGACACCACAAGGCGCACCGGCTGGCCTGGCGGCGTGGTCGAACGCACCATCCGGAAACTAGCCCGCGTTGCATCCCCCTCAAACTGCAGATGGCCGAGATAGAGATGCTCGTAGAGATAGCGGCTCATCAGCCGCTCTTTCAGCGAATCGCCGTTGAGGAAAGACTCCCAATCACGGACCTGACGCGTGACCGCGGCCGGCAGCGACGCTGCCCCTTCGTAAGGCGCACCCGCAGCGAGCCAGCGCGTGATCTTTTCCATTTCCTGCGGCTGCAGGCCGGGCAAGCCATAGGGCATGCCCCAGGTCGGGTGATCTTTTTCGAACTTGGCGTAGCCCTCGATCGGCGTGCATTGCTGATCCCGATCCAGACCCAGCGTGACCGCCGGCGGCAACAGCGGCGAATCGGACAGCGGATTCGCCTGCTTCAGTGCAAGGCTGCGGTAGATCAGGCTGCCTTCGAGGTTGCCTTCGGCTGCGCGCTCGTTGAGCACGGGATGGAAACCCTTTTTGCGCCATTCCGACGGCAACTGCGCATCGGTGAACAGACGCGACATCGGCGCCTCACTCAGACGGGCGGCGTCATACACCGACTGGCGGCTCGTACCCCTGACAAC
>JBILYA010000061.1:0-8831 GCA_044378065.1 Burkholderiales bacterium
GCGGCATATACGGTGGTGGCGGCAATCAGAGAGAGCAGGAATACAAAGAGACGAGTCATAAAATCACCAATAAAAACAAGGGGTTATTTGAAAACTACAAAGCCGGTTTGTGTTTCAGGCGGCGCCTTCGTGAACAATGCGCCAGGTATTGCCTTCACGTTGCCAGTATTGGCGTTTGCGCATCTTGTTGCTGACATTGCTGCTGGCATAGTCCTGTTCGAATGACACCACGGCCAGATTGTCATTGCCCGGGTAGAGGAACACGCTGACATGATCGATCCCGACCTTGATCCAGGATTTGCCGGCGTTGACGCTGCGTTTCTGTTGCGCCCATGCCGCCAGATCGTGTTTGCCTGCGGCGAATTTTCCGGAGTAGTAGCGCAGGTATTTGTCGGTGTCGCGGCTTTCCCAGTCAGCGCGCCAGCCTTCCAGCGACTGCAGCAGTGCTTCGCGAGTTTTCTGGCCGGCATCGGCGTCGACCCATTCCACCTTCGGTGAAATGATCACCGGCGTAACGCCAACCTGTACATGTTTTGAAATCGTCAGCAGGTCTTCATTGGTCAGTGCCACGCAGCCGTCACTGGCGCGCGGCGGACGGCTGTAGGTGTCGAAGGGAACACCGTGCAACCAGATGCCGTGGCCGTTGCGGCCCAAGCGGCGGTCCCAGTCGTTCGGATAGTTAAGCGGGAATGCGCCGTCGCCGTACAGAGTGCTCTGATTGCCGTAAGTCTTGATCAGATAATCTTTCTGAAGGTTTCCGGTGACATGGTAGACGCCCAACGGTGTTTTTTTATCGCCTTCGCGCGCTTTCTCGGTGCCGTTGCGGCCGATGGTGGTGTAGTAGTCGGCGACGTATCGCGGCTTGCCGTTGTCGTTTTCAAAAACATACAGCGTGTATTTCGAGGCATCGACGACGAAGGCGAATTTCTGGCCAGGTTCCAGCTGGAGCAGATAGCTCGGCACTTTGCCCAGGGGGCGTTCCTGCTGGTGGCGCACCAGCCGTGCCATGGCTTCATCGCGCAGGTCGGCGATGCGGTCTGCCGGCGCATCCGATGCAGTGCCGATGCTGCTGATCGGCCGCGCACGCGCCATCAACAGGTCACCGCGGATCAGGTGGGCGAGGCGGAAATTCGGGTAACTTTCGAGGACCTTGTCGATTTCTGTCAGTGCCAGCTCGAATCGCGAGCTGGTGATCGCCAGCAGCGTCTGTGCCAGCATGGCCTCCGGCGCAGCCAGTGTCTTGCTGTGGAGGCCGGAGCTGATGAAACTGCCGGGAACCGAGGAGATCGGACGGTTGCCCAGTGCAAGCGTGGTGGATGACGGCGTCAGTGCAGTGGCCAGCAGCGCTGTGGCCAGCGCGCAGCCGAGCAGCTGTCTTTTCATCCGCCGACCAGTTCCTGTTGAATCAGCCATTGATTACCCGACTTGATCAGGATCAGCGTCTTGCCGGCCGAGGCCTTGAAGCTGTTCGAGCGGTAATGCTGGCGGAAGCTGACGCTCGCGGTGTTTGCATCCTTGAACGTCACTTTCGGCGCTTCGACCTTGACCTCGATTTTGCGCGGCTTGGCGATGCGCGCGCGGCGCTCCGTCTCCCAGGCCTTGCGTGACTCGCCATCCGGCGTTTTGAAGTTCGGGGCGTAACGTGCGAGATAACCTTCCACGTCGTTGCCTGACCACGCGGCTGCCCAGCGTTCGACAGACTTGAGCACTGCGCTTTCTTCGGTGGCCGGTGCGGCTTTTGCGGGTTCAGCGGCCGGTTCCTTCGCAGCCGGTTTTGCCGGTTCTTTGGCGGCGACAGCGGCAGCCGGTGCGACTGCTGCGGCCGGTGCGCTGGCAGCCGGTACGGCCGGTTTCGCCGGCGCAGCGGCAGGTGCCGGCGTCGGTGCAGGTGCTGCTTTGCTTGCGACTTCGCTGCGGGAAGCGACTTTCGGCGGACGCTGGCTGTTGGAGAACAGGTCCTTGATCAGGTTGAGCTTGGTTTGAGCGCCCTGGTTGCCTTTGTCCAGTTGCAATGCCTTGTCATAAGCCTGGCTAGCCATCTTGGCGTAGATGTCGCCGAGATTCTCATGGGCCGTGGCATAACTCGGGTGGGTGCGGATCGCCATTTCCAGAGCGGCGCGGGCCTTGTCGTACTGGCCCTGTGAGGCATGCAGCACAGCGAGGTTGTTATAGGGCTCGGGCAGTTCGGGGTAGTCCTGCGTCAGGTCGGTAAAGACCTTGATCGCTTCCTGCGGTTTGTTCTGCTCGGTGAGGAGAATGCCGCGCAAAAAACGGCCGCGTGCATCTTTGGGCTTGGTCTTGAGGAATTGATCGACGCGTTCCAGGGCTCGATCCACCTGACCCTGCTTCAGCAATTGCTGGGCTTCCTGCAGATCGTCGCTCTGTGCGAAAACAGGCGTCGCAAGCAACAGGCAGATGGCGATTGCAGCGAGCCGCGCCGCGGCCAGTTTTTGGGTCATCGTGTTATTATTCCGGCGGTCGTTGTGGGCACAGTAATCATAGTCGAAACAATGGTCCAAGTGACGGCATTAGTCCTTGAATTTTCTGGATTTTACCAAGAACAACCGCCAATTCAACCTTCTCTTGCAGAGGGGACCGCCGTACCGCGACGCCGTTGCGGAAACGAGGCCAGGCAAAACGCAGATTGAGCGCTTCCGGACCGGAGCGCCAGAAGCCCAAAATGCTCAAAATCTATAACACCCTTGCCCGGGACAAGCAGGAATTCAAACCCATCGAGCCCGGCAAAGTCCGCATGTACGTCTGCGGCATGACCGTCTATGACTACTGCCACCTCGGCCATGCCCGGGTGATGGTCATTTTCGACGTCGTGCAGCGCTGGCTGCGCAACTCGGGGTATGACGTGACCTATGTGCGCAACATTACCGACATTGATGACAAGATCATTAAACGCGCCCAGGAAAACGGCGAAACCATGGAGCAGCTGACCGGACGTTTCATCCGGGCGATGGACGAGGATTCGGCGGCGCTGGGCGTGCAGCGGCCCGATGTCGAGCCGCGCGCCACGCAGTATGTGCAGGGCATGCTCGACATGATCGGTACGCTGCAGCAGCGCGGTTATGCCTACCAGGCAGTCGATGGCGACGTGAATTACGCGGTGCGCAAATTTGACGGCTACGGCAAGCTCTCGGGCAAGTCGCTCGAAGACCTGCGTGCCGGTGAGCGGGTCGCCGTCGATACCGCCAAGCAGGATCCGCTGGACTTCGTGCTGTGGAAACGCGCCAAGCCGGGCGAGCCGTCATGGCCGTCGCCCTGGGGTGCGGGGCGGCCGGGCTGGCATATTGAATGTTCAGTGATGTCGGGCTCGCTGCTTGGCAAACAGTTCGATATTCACGGCGGCGGTCAGGACCTGCAGTTCCCGCACCATGAAAACGAAATTGCCCAGTCCGAAGGTGCGCACGGCTGCACCTTCGTCAACTACTGGATGCATAACGGTTTTGTCCGTGTCGACAACGAGAAGATGTCGAAGTCACTGGGCAACTTTTTCACGGTGCGCGAAATTCTCGGTAAGTACGATGCGGAAGTGGTCCGTTTTTTCATCATCCGCGCCCAGTACCGCAGTCCGTTGAATTATTCCGATGCCCATCTGGATGACGCGCGGCTGGGACTGAGCCGGCTGTATACCGCGTTGAAAGGCATGACGGCGGTGGCTGGCCCCGTGGATTGGTCGAATGACTATGCGGCCCGGTTCCGGGACGCAATGGATGACGATTTCAACACCCCTGAAGCGGTTGCAGTGCTGTTTGATCTGGCGAATGAGTTGAATCGTACAAAATCAGCGGGGACTGCGGCGCTGCTGAGGTCTCTCGCGGCAATGCTGGGTTTGCTGCAGCGGGAACCGGATGCTTTCCTGCAGGGCGGACCTGCTGAAGATGGGGAATGGACACCGGAACTTATTGAGTCTGAGATCGCCGCACGTGTTGAAGCCAAGAAAACCAAAAACTTTGCTGAAGCCGACCGTATCCGCAAGATGTTGCTGGAGGCGGGGATTGTGCTTGAGGATAGTGCCAAGGAGACCACCTGGCGGCGGAGTTGATGGTATCGGGCTGGGCTGCCCCCCCGGCGGATCTGATTTTCAGGGAATGTGATTGCCAATGACGAGTCCGGCTCTGCAAAGCGCTTTCGGGCTGATGGTATTGCTCGTCATTGCCTGGAGCATCAGCGAAAACCGCCGCGCCGTGCCATGGCGCATCGTGCTGTCCGGCGTCGCGCTGACCTTGCTGCTGGCGGTGTTGTTGCTGAAGGTGTCGCCGGTGCAGCAGTTTTTTCTCGCACTCAATGACGGATTGCTCGCGCTGGAGCGGGCGACACAGGCTGGTACGAGTCTGGTCTTCGGTTACCTCGGCGGTGCGCCGCTGCCGTTTGAAACCAGGCCGTCATCATCGACCTTCATTCTCGCATTGCGCGCACTGCCGCTGGTGCTGGTGGTCAGTGCGTTGTCGGCGCTGCTGTTTTACTGGCGGGTATTGCCGTGGCTGGTGCGCCTGCTGTCTGCAGTGCTGGAAAAGACGCTCGGGATCGGCGGCGCAGTGGGGTTATCGACAGCCGCCAATATTTTCATCGGCATGGTCGAGGCGCCGCTGGTGGTGCGGCCCTATCTGGCCAAACTGTCGCGCGGCGAACTGTTCATCGTGATGACCTGCGGCATGGCCGGCGTCGCGGGAACGGTGATGGTTCTCTATGCGAGCATCCTCGGACCTGCGGTACCGGATGCCATTGGCCATATTCTCGCGGCGTCGATCATCTCGGCGCCGGCGGCAATCGTGGTCGCGGCCCTGATGGTGCCGCCGCAGGGTGGACCGACGCCGGCAAGACTTGACGTGCCTTCGCCGGCGCGCAGTGCGATGGATGCAGTGACCCGGGGCACTGTTGACGGTCTGCAACTGCTGCTCAATATCGTGGCGTTGCTGATTGTGCTGGTGGCGCTGGTTACGTTGGTGAATCTGGGGCTGGCCTTGCTGCCAACGTTGAATGGCGCGCCGGTATCGCTGGAGCGTGCGTTGGGTTTTGTGATGGCGCCGCTGACCTGGCTGGCGGGTGTGCCCTGGGCCGAGGCGCAGGCCGCCGGTGCGCTGATGGGCGTGAAAACGGTGCTCAATGAATTCGTCGCCTATCTGCAACTGGCGCAGCTGCCTGCGGAGGCTTTGAGTCCGCGCAGCCGGGTGATCATGACTTACGCGCTGTGTGGCTTTGCGAATTTCGGCAGTCTGGGCATCATGCTGGGCGGACTGACGGCGATGGTGCCCGAGCGGCGAGATGACATCGTCGCGCTGGGCATGCGTTCCATTGTTTCCGGCACGCTGGCGACGCTGGTGACTGCGGCGGCTGTTGGTGTTTGTTTGTAGAGTTAATTGCAAGTATTTGTTTATTAATAATATTTAAGGATTTTTCATGACCCGCATTGCCTCCGTCAAAGCCCATGCCGTTTCCGCCAAGCTGAAGCACACGCTGTGGACCGCACACGAAGAATTGCACAGCTCCAGCGTCGTGCTGGTGGAAATCAAGACGGATGACGGTCTGAGCGGCATCGGCCAGATCCACGGTTCGCCGCTGAAGGATATCTGCAAATACGTCGAGCTTCTTGGCGAAGTGGCGCGCGGCATGGATGCCACTGCGCAGGTCGCAGTCTGGGAAAAACTGTTTTCACTGACTTCGCCCCGTGCGACCGGCATGGGCGGGCGCGACGGCCTGCCGCAGCCGCTGTCGCGTGGCGACCGGCCGCAGATCATGGCGGCGATCGGCGGCATCGACAGCGCGCTGTGGGACATCAAAGGCAAGGCGCTGGATGTGCCGGTGTGGAAACTGCTGGGCGGTGAGGGAAAGCCTTTGTTCTCCTATGCCACCGGCGGATATTACGAGCTCGATGCACCGCTGCATGTCTGTGCCGAAGAGCTGGCGGATTTCGTCAAGCGCGGCTACAAGGCGGTGAAGCTGAAAACTGCAGGTTTGAGCATTGAAAAGGAAGTCGAGCGTATCCGCCTGACGCGTGCGGCGATCGGCAATGACGTGCACCTGATGCTTGACATGAACGCAGCCTACGATCTGGAAGACTGCATCCGTTTTGCGCATGCCGTCGAGCCTTACAACATTTACTGGCTGGAAGAGCCGCTGCACTGGTATCTGCAGCCCGCCGATTTTGTGGTGCTGGCGAAAAGCACGACAATTCCGCTGGCGCATGGCGAGCGTGAAATGACGCGTTTTACCGCCAGAGATTTCATTACCAGCGGGGCGCTGGGTTTCATGCAGTTCGATTCGACGCGTTTTGCCGGATTCACTGAATCGCTGCGCGTGAGCTATCTCTCCGAACAGCACGGCGTGCGCATCGCGCCGCATCTGGTGCCCGAAGTGCATGCCCATCTGATCTCGGCTTTCCCGCGTCTGGGCTTTGGCGTGGAATCGCACGGCAACGCCGACCGTGACCCGCTGTGGTTTGAACTGTTCACCGAGCGTGCGCAGGTCAAGGACGGCATGGTGCACCTCAGTGACCGGCCGGGCTTCGGATTCGAAATCGACTGGAAAACCGTCAAGAAATACGCCGCCTGAATCGCGGCCTGAGTGTCGCTGTTATAGTCTTCGCCACTGAATATCGGGAGCAAGCATGAACATCGTGGTCATGGCCGGTGACGACATCGGTCCGGAAATCATCGCTGCAGCGATGGCGGTGGTGAAGGCGGCGGACGCCGAATTTTCGCTGGGTCTGCGTTTTACCGACATTGAAGTCGGCATGGCCAGCCATCGCAAGCATGGCATCACGCTGACCGATGCCGCGCTGCAGGCGGCGACCGATGCCGACGGCGTCATCGTCGGTCCTTGCGGAATGACCGATTACCCGCCGCTGGCTGAAGGTGGCGTCAACATTCCCGGCACCATCCGCAAGCGTCTTGATCTCTACGCGAATCTGCGTCCGGCTCGCAGCCGCGCCGGCATGCCGGATGCGAGGCGCGGCCTTGATGCGCTGATCGTGCGTGAAAACACCGAAGGTTTTTATTCCGACCGCACGATGTTCCAGGGCAACGGCGAGTTCATGCCGACTGAAGACGTCGCGCTGTCAGTACGCAAGATCACCCGCCAGGGTTCGGCGCGCATCGCCAGAGTTGCCTTCGAATATGCAGCGCGGCGCAGCAAACGCGTCACTGTGGTCGGTAAGCGCCATGTACTGCAGATGACTGACGGGCTCTTCATGGCGCCGTCCTATGAACTGGCGAAAGCGCATCCGGAAATCACATTACGGGAAATGGATATCGATGCCATGGCGGCAGATATCTACACCCGTCCAGAGCGTCACGATGTGATCCTCATTTCCAATATGTTCGGCGACATTCTGTCGAATCTGGCGGTCGCGCTGTCTGGCGGATTGGGCCTGGCTGCGGCGATCAATGCAGGCGACAAACATGCCATTGCCAACGCCGGTCACGGTTCGGCGCCGGATATCGCGGGCAAGGGGATCGCCAATCCGAGCGGCATGATCCTCTCGGCCGGCATGCTGCTCGAGTGGCTGGGCATCCGTCACAACAAGCCGGCGTTCCAGCAGGCCTACCAGGCGATCCAGGTCGCTGTGGATGCGGCACTGGCGGATGCCGATGTGCGCACCGGTGATCTGGGCGGTTGCGGTAATACGCAGGGCTTTGCCGCCGCTGTGGTCAAACAGTTGCGCAGTAAAAAGGTGCAGGCTGCAGTCGCCTGATTTCCGGAAAACAATACACGGAGGAGGTTTCTCATGAGGCGTATCGTCATGGCGCTGTCCGCGCTGGCTGCAGTTCTCGCGTCAGGTCAGGTTCTGGCGCAGGCCTATCCGGTGAAATCCATCCGCTTTCTCGTCGGTTATGCGCCGGGTGGCGGTACCGACATCATGGCGAGGGTGGTTGGCGCCAAGCTGACTGAAAGCCTCGGCCAGCAGCTCATCGTCGACAACCGGCCCGGCGCGAATGCCAACCTCGCTGCAGAAATCGCATCGAAAGCGACACCGGACGGCTACACGGTGCTGTTCATTTCGGTATCGCATGCAATCAGCAAGCCACTGTACAAAAAACTGGGCTATGACCTTGAGCGGGATTTCACGCCGCTGGTCAATGTGTCGTCGGTGCCGATGTTCCTGGTGGTGCCCCCGGCTTCGACTGCAAAAACGGTTGCTGATGTGGTGGCGCTGACGAAGGCCAAGCCGACCAATTACGCCTCTTCAGGTGACGGCAGCCCCGAGCACATTGCAGCGGAAATGTTCAAAAGCATGACCAAAACCGCGATGACGCATGTGGCCTACAAGGGCGGCGCACCGCTTGCGCTTGCTGTGATCGGCGGTGAGGTTCCGGTGGCTTTCAGTACTGCGCCGGTTGCGGTGCCGCATATCAAGGCCGGACGGTTGCGCGCAGTTGCGGTGAGCAGCGCCAGGCGCAATCCGGCGCTGTCGGATGTCCCGACCGTTGCCGAGTCGGGTGTCGCCGGCTATGACATGATCAACTGGTATGGAACGGTGGTGCCCGCCGGCACGCCGGCGGTCGCGATCAACCGGCTGAATGCCGATATCAACAAGGCGCTGAAATTGCCTGATGTGCAGCAGCGCCTTGCGGCACTGGGTGCAGACCCGCTGGGCGGCAGCGCTGCCGAATTCGGCACTTACATCAAATCCGAAATTGCCAAATACACCAAGGTGGTAGTGGACGGGAAATTGCAGCAGCAATAGACCGGATCGCATGCCAACAAAAAAGCCGGCGGGAGAGCCGGCTTTTTTGTTGCTGAGAAGTGCCGCTTATTCGGCGAAGAACTCCTTGACCCGGTCCATCCATGATTTCGCGCGCGGGTTATGGCGTGCGGAATCC
>JBILYA010000062.1:0-8787 GCA_044378065.1 Burkholderiales bacterium
CTGCTCTGGGGTACGGTCATCGTGTCCTTCGCCTCCACCATCGGCGCCACGCTGGCCTTCCTGACCTCACGCTTTCTGCTGCGCGACTGGGTGCAGCAGCGTTTCGGCGACAAGCTGCGGCCGATCAATGAAGGTGTGGCCCGCGAAGGCGCGTTTTACCTGTTTGCCCTGCGACTGGTGCCGGTGTTTCCGTTTGTCGCGATCAATCTGCTGATGGGACTGACGCCGATCCGCACCCGGACCTATTTCTGGGTCAGTCAACTGGGCATGTTCGCCGGCACCGTGGTGTATGTATATGCCGGTACCCAGCTCGGCCAATTCCGGGTTTCACCGGGGCTGGTTGGTGCTTTTGTTTTACTTGGGATTTTCCCGCTGATTGCGAAAAAGACGCTGGACGCCATCAAGGCCCGCAAGGTGTATGCCGCCTGGAAACGGCCAACGTCATTCGACCGCAATCTGGTGGTGATCGGCGGCGGGTCTGCGGGTCTCGTCTCCGCCTATATCGCCGCCGCCGTGAAGGCCAAAGTCACACTGGTTGAAAAACACAAAATGGGCGGCGACTGCCTGAACACCGGCTGCGTGCCGTCGAAGGCGCTGATCAAGTCGGCCAAACTGGTCGCCACGATGAAACACGCAGCCGATTACGGCCTGAAAAATACAGCGGTCGATTTTGATTTCGACGAGGTCATGGAACGCGTGCAGCGCGTGGTGCGCGAAATCGAACCCCATGATTCGATTGAGCGTTATACAAAGCTCGGCGTCGAATGCCTCACCGGCGAAGCCAGGATCACATCGCCGTGGTCGGTGGAAATCACCACAGCCAGCGGCAAACAGACGCTGACCACCCGCGGCATCATCATTGCTGCCGGGGCGCGCCCCTTTGTGCCACCGATTCCCGGCATCGGGGAAACGGGTTATCTGACGTCAGACACCCTTTGGGATTTGCGGCAATTGCCGAAACGCCTGCTGGTGCTCGGCGGCGGTCCGATCGGCTGCGAACTCACGCAGTGTTTTGCCCGTCTCGGCGCACAGGTCACCCAGGTCGAAATGCTGCCGCGGCTGATGGTGCGCGAAGACCCCGAAATCTCCGACATGGTGTTGCAGAAGTTTCGCGCCGAGGGCGTCAACGTGCTGGTGAGTCACAAGGCACAACGCTTCGCTATTGAGAATGGCGAGAAGGTGCTGTATTGCGAGCACAACGGCGACACCGTGCGCGTCGTGTTCGACACCCTCCTTTGCGCCGTCGGCCGTGTCGCCAATACCACCGGTTATGGCCTCGAAGAACTCGGCATCCCGGTGACCAAGGCGCGCACCGTCGAAGTCAACGAGTTCATGCAGACGAAATACCCCAATATCCTCGCCTGCGGCGACGTTGCGGGGCCATACCAGTTCACGCACACGGCAGCACACACCGCTTGGTATGCAGCCGTCAACGGCCTGTTCAGCGGTTACAAGAAATTCCGCGCTGACTTCTCGGTGATTCCATGGGCGACCTTCACCGACCCCGAGGTGGCGCGCGTCGGTCTCAATGAAACCGAGGCGAAAGAAAAGAATATTCCTTACGAAGTCACCACCTATGGCATTGATGACCTCGACCGCGCGATCGCCGACGGCAACGCACACGGCCTGGTCAAGGTGCTGACCGTCCCCGGCAAAGACAAAATCCTCGGCGCCACCATCGCCGGTGAACACGCGGGCGATCTGATCACCGAATTTGTCAGCGCGATGAAACACGGCATCGGCCTGAACAAAATCCTAGGCACCATCCATATCTACCCGACCATGGCCGAAGCCAACAAATACGTCGCCGGGAACTGGAAACGCAATCACGCACCCAAGGGACTGCTGGAGTGGGTGGAAAAGTTTCATGCATGGCGAAGGGGCTGATTCTTGCCAATGAATTCCTGCCCATGAATTCCTGCCAATGATTTTGCCCGGGCACGCTCAACCTATTGCACCAAAAATCTGACCACAAAAACATCACAAGCCGTACCGTTAAATCAGCCCCATGAACAAAATCCTGTCCATCCTGCTTCTGGCACTGCTGCCGCTGACAGCAAGCGCACAGTCGTTTGATCACGACTACAAAGCCTGGGCCGCCCTGCTCAAAAAACACGTCGTACTGATCGACAATGGCAAAGCCTCGCAAGTCCGCTACGCCGGGCTCATGCAGGACCACAGCGAACTGAAGGCCAACCTCGCCGCCCTGTCCAAAGTAACACCGGCAGAATTTAATGCCTGGAGCAAACCCCAGCAGATGGCCTTCCTGATCAACGCCTACAACGCGTTTACCGTTGAAAAAATCCTCACCCGCTATCCCGGTATCAAATCGATCTGGGATTTCGGAAAAGTATTCGGCAATCCGTTCAAGGACAAATTCTTTACGCTGCTGGGCCGCGAATTCTCTCTGGATATGATCGAACATGAAACGCTGCGCAAACCCGGCGCCTACGATGAGCCGCGCGTGCATTTCGCAGTGAATTGCGCCTCCACCGGATGCCCGATGCTGCGCGAAGAGCCTTATGTCTCCTCACGCCTGGATGCCCAGCTTGAAGAACAGACAAAACGCTTCCTGTCCGACCGCAGCCGCAACCGTTACAACGCACAGGACAACGCACTCGAAGTCTCGGAAATCTTTAAATGGTTCAGCACGGACTGGAGCAGCGGCTATCGAGGCTTCGACGGCAAAGGCACGCCGATGCAGTCGCGTGAACAGTTTTTTGCCAAATATGCGGCACTGCTCGCGGATAATCCTGCGCAGCAGCAGGCGGTCACGGAACGCAAGGCCGTGATCCGGCATCTGGATTATGATTGGACGTTGAACGACGCCAAAAAATAGTTCCGACTGCCGGCACAGCATTGTCACTATCCATCATCATTCCCGCGCTCAATGAAGCGGAACACATCACGGCCACGCTGGACAGCCTGCAGCCGCTGCGCCAGCGCGGCGTCGAGGTCATCGTGGTGGATGGCGGCAGCAGCGACGATACGGTGCCGCTCGCCACAGAACGCGCCGACAAGGTCATTACGTCACCGCGCGGCCGTGCACTGCAGCTGAACGCCGGGGCTGCGGCCGCGCGAGGCGAAATCCTCTGTTTCCTGCACGCCGACTCCGGCCTGCCGGACGGCGCTGACGGCCTGATCGTCGGCGGCCTTTCCGGCAGCCGTCGCAGCTGGGGACGTTTTGACGTTTCCATTACCGGCACCCATCCGATGCTGCGCGTGATCGCGCAGATGATGAACTGGCGCTCGAGACTGACCGGAATCGCCACCGGCGACCAGGGCCTGTTCATGACCCGATCGCTGTTCGAAGCCGCGGGTCGTTTCCCGGAAATCGCACTGATGGAAGACATCGCATTCACGCGGCAGTTGAAGCGTTACGGCGCACCGCTGTGCATCGCCCACCGCATGACGACATCGGGGCGTCGCTGGGAAAAACACGGGGTGTGGCGCACGATCCTGCTGATGTGGCGGCTGCGCCTCGCCTATTTCCTCGGCGCCGATCCCGACCGGCTGGCACGGCAATATGTCCGGAACAAATCCTGATCTCGCGATACTGGTGTTCGCCAAAGCACCGGTCGCCGGCGCGGCAAAAACACGGCTGATCCCGCTGCTCGGCGCTGATGGCGCGGCCGAACTGCAGGGACGCCTGCTTCGCCATGCACTGGCCACCGCGCGGGCGGCAGCGCCCGCGAAGCTGGAACTGTGGTGCACGCCGGATGCTGCACACCCGGCGCTGGTTGCGGCAGCAGGCGATGCAGATGCGACCTTGCAAGTGCAAACCGGCGACGATCTCGGCGCACGCATGGCGCAGGCATTTACACAATCACTGGCACACACGAAACATGCGATTTGTATCGGCACCGATTGCCCTGCCCTGACCGTCCGGCATCTTCACGACGCGGCCGCGGCACTGCGCGCCGGCCATGACGCGGTGATCAGCCCTGCCGAGGACGGCGGCTACACACTGATCGGTCTCGCACGCCATGAACCGCGACTGTTCACCGGCATCAGCTGGAGCAGCGATCAGGTGATGAGGCAAACCCGCGAACGCCTGCGCGACTGCGGATTACGCTGGCTGGAACTGGAAACGCTCTGGGATATCGACCGGCCTGAAGACTGGCAGCGCCTGCAGCGATCCGGACTCATCGATCCATCAGTTGAAAAACCACCGGCCTGATCATCGGCTCAAGCTGCTCCTGCGGGCCGTGCTGCTGGGCGCCTCTGCGACTTCTGACGTTAATGATCCACTCTTGCTTGCAACCGTTCCTTTTTGCGAACGGGATTTCCGATCCGCGTTCAGTGAGGACACACCGCCCGTCAGTGGCATCGGCATGGCCATGGACACCGACAGCACGGGCACTTTTGCAACAGCCTTTTTGGCGATATTTCTTATAATAAACATGCAGTTAATGAACGGCCCACCCCATCTACCCTGAAACCCTGAGGAAATTGTTGTTGCCTTTTGGGGGGGGCTGGGGAAGAATGGCCGCTCATTTTTGCCGCCGCTTCATTGCACGAGAATCGGCGCTAAAAAACTTTAAGAATCAGGCCCTTGAACAACATCGACGGCTGACCAACCCGTAACTTTCGCACCCGCTGCATGTCCGATCTCTCCAGCGTTTCCGCGTTCGGCAAAACCTCCACGGCCCGGGTTATGTCGGTCATGAACTGATGGTGCCGAACACCGGGGACTATCACGCGCTCGCCTGGCTCGATAACGCACAGGCCCTGATGCGCAATGCCGGCGGCATCGACCTCCTTTCGAACATCTGCCGCCACCGTCAGGCGATCATCCTGAAAGATCGCGGCAACACCCAGAACATCATCTGCCCGCTGCACCGCTGGACCTACGGCCTCGACGGCAAACTGCTCGGCGCACCGCATTTCCCCGACAACCCCTGCCTCGATCTCGCGCGTACGCCGCTGACCAACTGGAACGGCCTGCTGTTTGCCGGCCGCCGCGATATCGCGCGCGATCTGGCGAAGCTCGGGGTGATGAAGGATCTGGATTTCTCCGGCTATATGCTCGACCGCGTCGAGATCGATGAATACGCCTGCAACTGGAAAACCTTCATCGAGGTTTACCTCGAGGATTATCACGTTGAGCCTTTCCATCCCGGGTTGGGTCACTTCGTCAACGTCAATGACCTGCGGTGGGAGTTCAGTGACTGGTACAGCGTGCAGACCTGCGGCATTGCCAACAAGCTGGCGCGTCCGGGCAGTCCGGTTTATCAGCGCTGGCATGATCACGTGCTGCGTTACGGCGAAGGCAAGGCACCGGCGCACGGTGCGATCTGGCTGACCTATTTCCCGAACATCATGGTCGAGTGGTATCCGCATGTGCTGGTGGTCAGCACCATCGTGCCGCGCGGCCCCGAAGCCTGCAGCAATGTCGTCGAGTTTTACTACCCGGAAGACATCGCGCTGTTCGAACGTGAATTCGTCGAAGCCGAACAGGCAGCCTACCGCGAGACCGCGGTTGAAGATGCCGAGATCATCGCACGCATGACCGAGGGCCGCCGCGCCTTATGGCGACAGGGTCGCAATGAAACCGGACCCTACCAGTCTCCGCTGGAAGACGGTATGGTGCATTTCCACGAATTCCTGCGACGCGAAATCGAACCCCATCTCGCCAAATAATTTGCATTTAAAAACAGGTATTTGCGAGACCATCACGGCAGCTGCGGCTGCCGTGAATTTTTGCGGCGCTTGATTTTCGGTCGGCGTTTGCTACCTTTGCCGCTCCCGTTCACCACCGGATTGCCGCAATGGCCTACAAGACACTCGTCAGCGCCGAAGAAACCGCAGTGCATCTGAACGATCCGGAATGGATCATCTGCGACTGCCGGCATGACCTCGCCGATTACAGCGCCGGCTACCGCGCCTACCGTAACGGGCACATACCGGGCGCACGTTTTCTCCATATCGACTCCGATCTGTCGGGCCCGAAAACCGGCCTGACCGGCCGGCATCCGCTGCCGCATCCGTCCACGTTCTCATTGCGCCTCGGCGCGCTGGGCATCGACAACAGCAAGCAGGTCGTCACCTATGACGATAGCGGCGGCGCATTTGCCGCACGCCTGTGGTGGATGCTGCGCTGGGTCGGACATGAACGCGTCGCCGTTCTCGACGGTGGCTGGGGCGCCTGGCAGCGTGCAGGACTGCCTTACACCGTCGCACAACCGGCGGTGGAAGCAGCGACCTACAGCAACCGGCTACAAACTCAGCTGACCGTCGACAGCGCGCTGGTCACGGCAAACCTGCAGTCGCGCAATGCGCAGGTCCTAGATGCCCGTGCACCTGACCGCTATCGCGGCGAAAACGAAACCCTGGATCCGGTCGCAGGACATATCCCCGGTGCCATCAACCGTTTTTTCAAACTCAATCTGGGTGAAGACGGCTGCTTCAAACCGGCAGCCACGCTGAAACAGGAATTCGCCGGCATGCTCAACAGCAACAGCCCCGACGCGATCATCCACCAGTGCGGTTCCGGTGTGACCGCCTGCCACAACCTGCTGGCCATGGAGATTGCAGGACTGCATGGCTCACGGCTGTATCCCGGCTCGTGGAGCGAATGGGTCAGTGACCGCCGCCGGCCGGTCGCCACCGGTAATGCCTAAGCGCCGTTACAAGCGCAGACCGATTCCGAAATGAACAAGGGGCGCCATGCGCCCCTTGTTCATTAATGACCACCGCTACCGATCAGGCCAGCGCTTCCGCCCAGATGTTGCGCGCCCAACCCCAGGCGTATGCGCCTTCAGCCGTGCTTGCTTCGTTCGATACGCCACCGGAACCTTTCACCGGCGACAGCGTTTTCTGCGCCGGATCATAACGGTGCACCGAAGCGACATGCATCGCGCTGTCGCCACTGACAAAGCTGTAGCAGGTGTTCATCATCATGGTGTCGGTGTTGACCGGCTGCCCCTTGATCAACGCCACCACGGCGGCAGCGCAGACCTTGGCATGCTGGTTGGCCATGCTGCCGGATTTCGGCATTGCAGGCGCGGAGAGCGTGGAATCGCCCAGCACATGCACACCCTTCACCGCCAGGGATTCGCAGGTCGTCCAGTCAACGCCGCACCAGCGGTTGTTGGCAGTAATCAAGCCGCTTCTTACCGCAAAATCGGCCGCGCGCTGCGCCGGCACGACGTTGATGACATCGGCCTTGACATCATCGAACTGCAGCTTGACCGTCATGCCTTTGATATCGACATCGGCAATCTCGCTGTTGGGACGGTATTCGATCATGCCTTTGTAGAGACCGTTCCAGGCTGCGAGGAACAATCCCTTCTTCGATACCAGATCAGGGTTTGAGTCGAGCACCAAGATCTTGGATTTCGGCTTGGCTTTCTTGAAATAGTTGGCGACCTGACAGACACGTTCATAGGGTCCTGGCGGGCAACGGTACGGTGCCGTCGGAATCTGCAGTGCATAAACACCGCCATCGCGCATGGATTCGAGCTGCTTGCGCAGAGCGACCGTCTGCGGACCGGCCTTCCAGGCATGCAGGATGCGGCTTTGTGCATCGAGGGTATTTAGTGAAGGAATCTGATCAAACAGGAAATCCACGCCCGGCGAAACAATGACACGGTCATAGGGCACAGAGCCGCCGCTGGCCAGCGTGACCTGCTTGTTCGCGCCGTCCAGCGCCATGGCAGTGTCCTTGATCACGCGGATGCCACGGTTGCGCAGGCCATCGTAGCTGAAGGTGATCTGATTCATCTGCGCATTACCGCCGAGCACCAGATTGCTGATCGGGCAGGACACAAAATAGTCATTGGTCTCGATCAGCGTGACATCGATGTCGGGCGCCCACATCTTGACGAATTTCGCCGCTGTTGCGCCGCCGTAACCGCCGCCAACCACCACTACTCGGCCGGCGCTGCCGCTGCCGCCCGTTGCACATCCGGCCAGAGTCGCCACACCGGCACCCGCCGAAGCCCATTTCACGAATTCGCGTCTGGAAATTGTCATGGCGTTCTCCTAGCGCACAGCCGGCGCAGCGGCTGCGCGACCGGGCGTCACTGCTGCGAAATAACCGGCAATCAGCGCCAGCTGCTCGTCGGTATAACCCTTGGCATGCTGATGCATGATGGTCGCGGGACGTTTACCGTCGCGGAATTCCTGCATCTGTTTGAGCAGGTAATCGCGATTCTGTCCGGCAAGGCTCGGAGGCACGCCGTCAACGCTGCGGCCGTCGGTACCATGACAGGTGAAACAGGTGGCCGCGAGGCTGCGGGCGTAGGTGGGGTCGGCAGCAGTCGCGGCATGGGCCAACAGGCACCCGGCCAGACCGACGGCGAAAAGCATCGGCGTTCTCATCATGGGTCACACTCCATAAAAATGCAGGAATAACGATCGATCAGTGCGCGATTGATCGCTGCAAAAACGATGGCTGCCTTTCGACAGCCATTAATTTTTTTATGGGGAAAGTGTCCGGCCAAATACCCCGCCTGTCAAGGCGGGGTATCCCAAGGATCAGACGACGCTGACCGGTTCCTCGGCGAACTCCAGCCGCACTTTGCCGCTGCCGTCGATATCGACAGTGACCTTGCCGCCGTTGGCCAGGCGGCCAAACAACAGTTCGTCGGCCAGCGCACTGCGGATGGTGTCCTGAATCAGGCGTGACATGGGTCGTGCACCCATTTGCGGATCGAAGCCCTTTTCGGCCAGATAGTCGCGCAGCGCCTGCGTGAAATTGATATCGACTTTTTTCTCGTGCAACTGCTCTTCCAGCTGCATCAGGAACTTGTCGACGACGCGCAGGATGATCGCGCGATCCAG
>JBILYA010000063.1:0-8775 GCA_044378065.1 Burkholderiales bacterium
AATAATGGTTTGCAGTCAGTGGGTTGCGTTCAACAGGCAAGGTAGATAATCCTTTGGAAGGTGAAACACCAAAAGTTGCATTGATTGTCGAGGACGATGAACAGATCGCCTATCTGCTGCGCTTCATACTTGAACGCGAGGGGTTCAAGGTTGAATCGGCGGCAGACGGTCGTTTGGCGCATGATTTGATCATGAATGGACCAACCCCGGCATTGGTTCTACTGGATGTCATGTTGCCATTCATCGATGGTTATCAATTACTCGCTGCGATTCGTGCCAGGAAAGGCTGGGAAAACGTCCCGGTATTGATGCTGACGGCAAAATCGCAGGAAAAAGATATTGTCCGCGCACTCGATTCGGGGGCGGCAGACTACATGGTCAAGCCGTTTCGGCCGGATGAACTGCGTTCGCGGATCAGGCGTCTGGTGAAGGAATCCAAGTGATCAAGTTCGCTGAATACGCGTTTACTCATTGTTGTGCCGGATTGGCACTAACTTTTTGTTTGAACGCGGGAGCGCAACCTTATTCTGAGGTTTCTCCCGCAGTGCGGCCTCAAGGTTCTGGTTTGAGCCTCAAGATGTCGATGAATACCCTCGAGTTCGGACACGGTCGCGAATCTTTGACCAATAACAATTCGGATTGGACTAATACTTATCTGCTTGGTAGCCGTAAATTGGGTGAACGGAAAATCGTCTATGGCGGATTGCGTGAGACTGAACGCTTTGACCTGAAAGACAATGAAGCTCATGCGGGGCTGTATTTTCCGCTGGGCGAAAGCTGGGGAGGCGTGGTCGAGGCAAGCTACAGTCCGACACACGAAGTTTTGCCTCAGGGGTCAGTGTACGGTTTCCTGCAGAAAAACTTCCGTGGTGGATGGGGGGTGGGGCTGGGTTTACGCCATAGCGAATACACCTCAACGGCAAGCAATGTGATCTCTCTTCTCGGTGAACGTTATTGGGGAAACTTTCGAGGCGCATATACCTTGTATTCGGGGCGTCCGGAGGGGGCGTCATCTGCTGCAAGCCACCGTTTACAATTTAATTACTACTACGATGACCGCAGCACGGTCGGTATGTCTTATACCAACGGTCGCGAGGTTGAGAGCTTGGGGCCGCCTCAGGGCATTATTTCTACTGATGTACAAAGCTGGGCTGTGAGCGGACAGCATTGGTTTACACCGTCCTGGGCGATGACTTACGGGCTGACCCAGCACGAACAGGGGACCCTCTATCGTCGGCAGGGTTTGCAACTCGGACTGCAACGTTGCGTCTGGATTACAGCATATCTGCATTGCCCGAGGCGGACATGTTAGCCGTCTGGGAGCCGCACGATCCCATACTGCAAGTTGTTTTCTGGATCGGTATCGGCATCATCATCTTGTCGTTATTGATGCTGATCGCAGTTTTCTTGTTGCGTATTCGCCTTCTTATGCTGCAGCGCCGCCAGCGTTTTTTCGAAGCGCAATGGCAGCCGCTACTTGCTGAATGTGTTTTCGGAGTCCCGGCGGAAATGCCGCAAGTGCCGCCAAAAATGCGTTATCACTTCCTCAGGGTTTGGAATTTTCATCATGAATCTTTGGCGGGTGCTTCTCGTGTCAATCTTGAGGTGCTGGCAGAATCCATGCGGCTTGGGGAAATCGCCCGCGAATTGATGCACACAGGCAACCTGCGGGAGCGCTTGATTGCAGTGATGACTATTGGTCATCTTCGTGACCACACGCAATGGCATGAATTGCGTGATCTGGTTGCTCATCCTTCTCCGATGCTGTCGTTGCATGCGGCGCGTGCACTGCTTGACATCGATGCCCCTTCGACGCTGGCCTGGCTCGTCACCGTGATGGCGGCGCGTGATGATTGGCCTATGTCTCGAGTGGTGACCATTTTAAGAGAGGTGGGTCCTGACTTGATCACATTACCTCTGATTGGTGCGGCAGAGGCTGCAGCCCGAGGAGGTGGTGGGGATACTCAAGTTGCGCGGCTGCTGAGAATGATGGAAGTGGCACATATAGAGCGCGTTTCACCTGTTGTCGGAAAAATTGCGCGTGAGGTCAAGAGTCCCGAGTTAGTTGCTGCGGCGCTGCGTCTGATGCAAGACCCGCGTGATCTGGATATCGTGCGTATTCATGCCAAAAATGAATCATGGTTCGTGCGTGCCAGCGCAATCCATACTTTAGGGCGGATCGGTGGAAAATCGGATATGCAATTGCTGATTGACGCGCTCAGTGATACGCATTGGTGGGTTCGCTATCGGGCGGCACGTGCGCTGCTGGCATTGCCGGATATGAAGCTTGAGGTTGTTGAGAATGCTTGCAGAAAACTTCAGGATCAGTTCGCTGCCGACATCCTTGCCCAGGCTATAGCGGAGGCTCGTGCTGTATGACTGTCAATGACTGGGTTGTGGGGACCCAATGGTTCTTTCTGCTTTACTTCATCTGCATCAATATGGGTTATGTGATGCTGAACTTGTTGTCTATGGGCAGTATCAAGCGTTATGTGGAAGCGCACAGTCTCGATGACATGCCTCGGGGTATTTCGGGCTTTGAGATTCCGGTATCTGTCCTGGTCCCGGCCTACAACGAGCAGGAGACGATTGCCAGCTCCGTGCGTTCGATGCTGCAGCTGGATTATCCCGATTATGAAGTGATCGTCATCAATGACGGTTCGAAGGACGGCACGATGGATGCATTACGCCGGGAATTCGAGCTTGAGCCGTTTCCCGAGGCTTATTGGCAGCGTCTCCCCGTGAAGCCCGTGCATGCCATTTACCGCTCTCGAAAGTATCCGATGCTTCGAGTCATCGATAAGGAGAACGGCGGTAAGGCCGATGCGCTGAATGCCGGTATCAACGCATCACGTTACCCGTTATTCTGCGGAGTCGATGCAGACTCGATACTGGAGCGAGTAAGTTTGCGGAGGGTGGTTGAGCCCTTTCTCGAGGATCCGCGCACTATTGCCTCAGGCGGT
Organism: Burkholderiales bacterium; assembly: GCA_044378065.1. Lineage (GTDB taxonomy): Bacteria > Pseudomonadota > Gammaproteobacteria > Burkholderiales > SG8-41. The sequence goes on from JBILYA010000063.1 coordinate 2,964, forward strand.
ACCGTGCGTGTAGCCAACGGTTGCACGGTCGATAGCGGCTTTCTGACCAGGGTCGGTCTGCCGAAAAACCCGCTGGCACTTCTGCAGATTGTTGAATATCTGCGTGCTTTTCTCTTCGGACGGCTGGGCTGGTCGCCGATCAAAGCGGTGCTGATTATTTCGGGCGCGTTCGGGGTTTTTCGCAAGGATGTCGTCATCAAAGCTGGCGGATACCGGACGGATACCATTGGTGAGGACATGGAACTCATCGTCAGACTGCATCGCATTCATCGGACCGAAAACATTCCCTACAGGATCGTTTTTGTACCTGATCCGGTTTGCTGGACCGAGGCTCCGGAAACGCTACGTGTTCTTAAAAACCAGCGGGTACGCTGGCAGCGCGGGCTTGCCGAAAGTCTGTCCCTGAATATCGGGCTACTGTTTCATCCCCGAGGCGGGGCTGCCGGCTGGGTGGCCTTCCCTTTCATGGCCGTGTTTGAATTGCTGGGGCCGCTGATCGAAGTAGCGGGATACGTGCTAATGACATTGGCTTTTTTTGCCGGCTTGGTGTCTCAGGAGGCTTTCATTACTTTCATTGTTGTTGCATTCGGTTTTGGTTTGGTTCTTTCGGTGAGTTCCCTGTTACTTGAGGAAATTTCATTTCATATTTATCCGAAACCCCATCAGATGTTCGTTTTGCTGCTTTTTGTTGTTCTTGAGAATTTGGGATACCGCCAAATCAATTCTGCATGGCGGCTGTGGGGTTTGTTGCTCTGGATGTTCCGGTCGAAGGCTCGCTGGGGCGAGATGACCCGCGGTGCCAGCTGGCAAACCGGGTCCGGCGGATCAACCCATTAAAGGGGGGGGGCTATGAAGCCTTTTGAGTCCAGGTTGGTCCTCCTGCGAGAGTCCCTTTACAACGGCATCGCCATCTTGATGGCAATCATGTTACCCGGGCTTTTGGTTGTAAACGCGTGGAATACGGAAGTTGAAAAGGCCGAAAATACCGCTCGAATCCGCTTCGAAGTGCGTGCAGCGCAGATCAGGGATGCAATTACAGGACGCGCGCAGGATTACGAACAGGTACTTCGCGGTGCCGCCGGGTTTTTTGCCGCTTCCGGCAATGTCGGGCGTGAGGATTGGCGTGCTTATTTCGAAAGCCTCAAGCTGGAACTAAATTATCCGGGGATCCAGGGCATCGGATATTCCGCGTTTGTGGTCAATGATGAGCTTCCGGCATTTCTTGCGCGGATTCGAAGCGAGGGTAATCCAGGTTATGTCATCAATCCACCGGGAGAGCGCAGTCATTATGTGCCGGTGAAATACATCGAGCCGTTCTCCGGCCGCAATCTTCGGGCTTTGGGTTTTGACGGTTATAGCGACCCGGTGAGGCGCTCGGTACTGGACCGGGCTATAAGGTCGGGTAGCCCTGCCATTTCAGGCAAGGTCAGGTTGGCGCAGGAAATCGGCGAAATCGGGCAGCCCGGCCTGGTGATGTATTCGCCGATTTATCGCAAAGGGTTATCCATCGATACCCCGGCACAGCGTGAACGTGCGATCAGCGGTTTTGTATTCGGCCATTTCCGGGTTGGCGATCTGATACGGCGGTTGTTTGGTCTCGGGCAGTGGCAGGGGATCGCACTGATGGTGTATGACGGTCGCCCCGGCGATCCCTCAAGCCTGCTGTATTCCAATGTTCCAGTTGAAGGACATGTGCCGCAATTCAGTTGGGGGGCCGATATGACAATGCTCGGCCAGCCCTTCAACCTGCGGGTCGTCTCTACGAACGAATTTGAGGATAACGTCGACTACAGTGCGGCGCGCATGGTTCTGGTAGGCGGCAGCTCGCTGCACCTGTTGCTGCTGGCAATGCTGTGGTCATTGTGGAATACACGGACTCGTGCGGTCGGTATTGCCGAAAGGATGACGCGTGAAGTGCGTCGGCGGGAAGCGGAGTGGCAGGCCATCAGCGATGCATCGCCGCTGGGTATTTTCCGTGCTGACGAAAAGGGCCGCATGGCGTATGCCAATCCCCGATTCGAGGCGTTGTCAGGACTGCCTGTTGAGGCCCTGCTGGACAAGGGCTGGCTCGATGCCCTGCATCCCGATGATCGCAATTCGGCACTGGTCGCTTGGGAAACCGCCATTGCGAGGCAATCACCGGAGATTTCAGCGACCTACCGCCTGCTTCATCCGGGCGGCACCGAACTCTGGGTCAGTTTTATGGCGGCAGTGATCCTAGAAGATGGCCGATTTGCCGGTTACGTCGGCGTTGCAGAGGATGTGACCGAGCGACGGCAATTCACCGAGACCTTGATGAAGAGCCGTGAGCGCCTGGGTTTGGCTCTTGAAGGATCCAATCTGGCTTTGTTCGACTGGGATATACCTTCCGGCGAGGTACGTCTGAGCCAACAGTGGGGCCTGATCATGGACGGGGAGAAGGTGGAGACCGTTACCACTATCACAGCGCTGAATGAATTGGTGCATCCCGACGACATGCCTCGCCTTCAGGATAACCTGGAGAAAGTACTGAAGGGGCATGTGAAATTTTATGAGGTTCAGCACCGTGTGCGAAACCGTCAGGGCGAATGGCGCTGGATTCTCAGTCGTGCCAAGGTGACTGAACGTGATGCGAAGGGAAAGGCCTTGCGCCTGGTCGGTACCAACGCGGATATCACGGCGGGTAAGGAAGTGGAGCGGGTTAAAAACGAGTTCATCGCAACAGTCAGCCACGAACTGCGTACGCCGCTGACGGCCATCATCGGGTCGCTCAGTCTGATCCGGGAAACTGCTGACAACCTCGATCCCGAAGTTGCTGGATTTATCGATATGGCCTCGCAGAACAGCGACCGGCTTGCCGCGCTGATCAATGATGTTCTGGATATCGAGAAGATCGGTTCTGGTCAGATGACCATGAATCTGCGAACGATCAGCCTGCGCGAGCAACTGGTAAAGGCTGTAAACATAAACATGCCTTATGCCGATATTCATAACGTGACGCTGAATCTGCTGCCGGGTGCTGATTTCATGGTTTCTGCCGATTCCGATCGCCTGATGCAGGTGTTGACCAACCTGATTTCGAACGCAGCAAAGTTTTCACCACCCCGAGCCGAAGTGGAGGTCAGTGCTGTTGAAATCGACGGCAAGGTCAGGGTGAATGTGCGTGATTATGGCGCCGGCATTCCCGACAACTTCCGCAGCCAGATCTTCCAGCGTTTTGAGCGCGCGGATAATTCAAATACCCGCCGCAAGGGCGGAACTGGTCTGGGGCTGTCAATCAGCAAGGCGCTGATCGAGCACATGAATGGCAGGATTGATTTTGATTCGGCCGAGGGGCAGGGGTCGACGTTTTATTTCGAACTGCCGGTGGTGAAAGACGTTGCCGCTTAATCCCAGCCCATCTGGTCGCCGGTAACCAGCCGGTTCTGGATGCTTTTCAGGCCGGGCACGCGTTTTACGGAATCCTGCACCTGAATGGCAAGGACGGGATTCGACACCACGCCTGACAGAACCAGCGCACCTGCGGTGATTTCGACTTTGATCTCATCCGTTTTTAAACCTTTTACAGCGGCTATGGCTTTGCCGACGGATACGTAGAGTTCGGCTTCATCTGCATTGACGGCCATACGTTCCCGTTCCAGGACTGCTTCCGCGTTGCGGTACTCGGTTTCGCTGAGCCGGCCATCGCGGTTGCTGTCAAAGCGGGAAAAGTCCTTCAGTAACACCGGGTCGGCACTGACTTCCTGACGGGAAAGGTAACCATCGCGGCTGACATCGCGGCGGATGAAATCGCGGTCGGTTAGCCCCAGCCGGTCGTAGCGTTTGGCCTCGGAGATTACCGATGGTGGCAGTGCAGTCGCAGCGATCATGAAATCGACAATGGCGCGAAACTCGCCTTCCGGGAGTCCGGCTTGTCCGCCCTTGGCCAGCATCGTGGTGTTGGAAATGCCCTCCAGGGCGTTGCGATAAACCGGATTCAATCCGGAACGAAGCCGTTGCGTCCAGGCGTCACGGTCTCCCACCTTCGGTGCGCCATGAGAGCCAGGCAAGTGGCAAATCGTGCAGAATTGTTCGTATTGTTCGGCTGGCGTTGCAGCGCATACCTCTGTGATCGACGTTGCTAATATTAAAGCCATGAATATTTTTATGGTTATGCGCATGACGGATCCCGTATTGTTGCTGTTGAAGCGTAGCACAGAGAATGTGTTGCCGTTGTTAGCCTGCATTTCACGTCCTTGCATGATATAAATTGAACTGCTGATCAGTGATACATCATGCGTGTATCAAAACGAGGAAAGCTTGAATTGCAATGAGTGCTCCGGAAGATATCAGGCTGTGGCGCAAAACCATGCGTGCGGAACTGCTCGGGAAACGCGCCGCGGTTTCTACGGAGCAGCATCAAGCCTGGAACGACGCCATGACCGGGTTGCTGGTTTCCGGTTTTCCGATGCTGCGGCAGATGACGGTCGGTCTGTACTGGCCGTTTCAGGGGGAGTTTGATCCGCGATATGCGATCCGCCATTTTCGCGAGCGTGGCGCCGTTGCCGCTTTGCCGGTGGTTATCGAGAAGCGCGCGCCGCTGCAGTTCCGTGAATGGTGGCCTGGCGTGGCTACCTCGAAAGGTGTATTCGACTTGCCGGTTCCCGAAGGCACTCGCGTTGTTGTTCCGCAGGCGTTGCTGATCCCGCCAGTGGGTTTTGATGATCGTGGTTACCGTTTGGGTTATGGCGGTGGCTATTTCGATCGTACGCTCTCTGCGATTTCACCGCAGCCGTTGAAGATCGGCGTGGCTTTTGAGATGTCCAGGCTTGAGACGATTTATCCGCAGGCTTATGACATTCCGCTGGATTTCATCGTGACCGAGCGCTGCATCTATCACAATGCCCCGTCCGGGCTGCAGCCGGTCGTGGAACCGACACGTGTCGCTGAATTGGCGACGCAACTGCTGACAACCCGTCACACCGAGACCTGATTTTCCTCGCCGCCCTGTTACGGGCGGGAGGTCGGCAACCTGGAAGAGAAGTTGCCTTCGGGTAAGCCCGGCGATCAGGTCGCGATCTTGCTGCCGATGGCGCGATTGACCTGCGGCATCACTTTTTCGGCCATCAATTCCATCGATCGTTTTGCCAATGCCGGATCTACCCAGTCCATGCCGGCGTATACGATTTCACCGAAATCCCCGGCTTCTTCACGCAGCGCGAGGATTTCCTCGGCGACGCGGTTTGGTGTGCCGCAGAGCACCAACTGGTCAACCATATAGTCGGTTGTCAGTTCACGGTCATCCTGTTCCGGGTGAGTCTTGAAGATCGCGTGTCGTTTCGAGATCAGCATCTTTTTCAGCAGCAGTTCCCAGTAATGACGGTACGGGCTGGCGCTGTCCTGCAGTGCATAACGTTCCGCGGTGTGCTCATCGTCGGCGACAAAAATGGTGCGGGCGATACGCCAGTCCGAGGGGTCGGCGGTCTGGCCGACGCGTTTTTTGCCTTCGGCGTAATTGGTCCAGTGCGAAGCGAGGTATTGGGAGAGCAGAAAATTCGCTGACAGCGGATGGAAATCACGTTCTCCCATCGCGATGACGCCTTTGGATCCCGGCGCCACTACGGTGCCGACGATTTCAGGACGGGGCTGCTGCCAGGGTTTGTACATGCCGCCGCGACCGATCTCGGGGTTTTGTGTTTGTGCGGTGCTGACTTTGAAGCGGTTACCTGGGAAGTCGATGTCGTACGGGGCGTCACGTTCCCAGATTGCCAGGATGACGTCGATGGCTTCAGCAAACAGTTTGTTGCGGTCTTCGCCGAGCATTCCCAGTGCTTCTGCATCTGAGGGTAGTGCT
>JBILYA010000064.1:0-8737 GCA_044378065.1 Burkholderiales bacterium
GCGCGAATACTTCGGCGGCTTTTCCGGGCTCAGCCGATCCAGGAATTTCTGTGCCTCGGGCCGTGCGCGAAAGCGCCAGCCTGAAGCAACGCTGACAAGTTCGACGCCCCGCCCCTCCCAATTACCACGCAGGTCTTCAAGGACCTTGCGCAGAGTGTCGTTATCCAGCTTCTTGTCGAACAGCTTTTTCAGGTCATGCAGCGACATCGGCTCCTGCGTCACCAGCAAGGCCGTTTCCAGAACATATTTGACGTGATCGAGGTCGAGCTCGTTTTCAGCCGCGTTTTCTGCAGCGTTCTCAGCCACGACTTCTGACGTGACGTCCTCGGTATTTTCTACGGTGTTTTCTTCCATGGCACTCTTCTTATCGCACAGCGTTTATTGCACAGCGGCGACCTGGCCGCCCCTGAGTTTGACGTAAATTGGCGAGTACGCCTCTTCCTGACTCACCACAATCAATGTTTCCTTGGCGAGCTCCAGTATCGCCAAAAACGACACTACCAGAACCGGCGTCCCTTCTTCCGGGGTAAACAGCTTGGTGAATTCGATGTATTCCTCAGTCTGCAGGATACGGAGAATCCGGGTCATGTGCGCACGCACCGAAAGTTGTTCACGGGTGATCTTGTGATGCTTGGTGATCGAAGCGCGCTGCAGAATGGTCAGCCAGGCGAGCTTCAGATCCTCGATGTTGACATCAGGCAGGCGCAACGACGCTTCGCGCTCGAACAACACCTGCACGACGGTGAAATCCCGGCCAGCCTGCGGCACCTCGTTGAGGTTTTGCGCTGCAAGCTTCATCTGCTCGTATTCCATCAGCCGGCGCACCAGCTCTGCGCGCGGGTCTTCCTCGGTTTCAGCGTTCTTCGGCCGCGGCAGCAGCATACGAGACTTGATCTCGATCATCATCGCCGCCATCAGCAGGTATTCCGCCGCAAGCTCCAGTTGCTGCGAGCGCATCAGCTCAACGTATTCGAGGTACTGCAGTGTCAGCTTCGCCATCGGGATTTCGAGGACGCTGATGTTCTCCTTGCGGATCAGATACAGCAGCAAATCCAGCGGCCCCTCGAACTGCTCCAGGAAAACTTCCAGCGCGTCCGGCGGAATATACAGATCCTGCGGCAGCTCCAGCATCGGCTGGCCATAAACCTTGGCCACCAGCGGGGCTTCAACAGGAACGACGGGTACTGGCGTTTCGCTCATGAAAAACGCTGGAAATTAAAGCCGGTGGAACGGTTTTGAACCCGGTCGCGGCAGTGCTGGATGGGAGTGTGTTGCATCAACGTATTTTACAGAGATTTGACAGTGCACCCAACGCCTGCGGACGGGGCACGGTAACTCATTGACGTCGTTACGCTTTGCCCTACCAGAACATTGCAGGATCGTCGCCGCCAGCGCCGGGGTCCGGCGGATCCAGCCAGTAACGGCGTCTGATTTCACGTTGCCGGAGTACCTTGATGCCGTCATCACCGAACTGCAGCATGACCGCGCCGTGACGGTCGGTGAAATGCGCTGCGCTGCCCAGTTGCCGGTAACGCTCCACCACCTCCGGATGCGGATGGCGGAAAGCATTGCGGTAGCCGACGGGAAAAATCACCGTGTGCGGCGACACCGCTTGCACAAAAGCCTCGGAAGATGACGTGCGACTACCCTGATGCGGCGCAATCAGCACATCAGCACGCAATTGCCCGGTGGCCGTCGCAAGCAGTGTCCGCTCACCATGACGTTCGATGTCCGCGGGAATCAGCACGCTGCCGGCAGCAGTCGTGATTTTCATTACGCAACTGCGCTCGTTGTCCTTGAGTTTCACGGTGTTACGCGAATCGGCGTCCGGATACAGCATTTCAAACCGTACGCCATCCCAGCGCCAGGCCTGCCCTGCCGCGCAGCGCCGCTCCACCGGTCCGACCAGCAACAAGGGATCCAGGTCCGGCAGTGATGACAGCATCGCCTCAACCGGCACAGCCTGCAGCACCGACAAGGCGCCGCCGGTATGGTCAATATCATCATGACTCAGCACCAACGCATCCAGGCGGCGGATTCCGGAAGCACGCAGGAAAGGCACGATCACCCGGTTGCCGCTGTCGGCCGAAGGCCCGAATGCCGGACCGGTATCGAAGAGCAGTGCGTGATGACGCGTCTGCGCGACGACCGACAGCCCCTGCCCTACATCAAGCACGGTCAGGCGCAGCACCCCTTCCGGCGGAGGCGCAGGGACTATCAACAACAGCGGTAAAAATGCAATCACACCAATCCATCTCGCCGGAAAGCCCCGCGGCAACAGCATCCAGACGGTGCCGATCAAAGCTACCGCAACTGTCCAGCCCGGGGGCGCATGCTGCTCCCAGGCCGCATCAGGCAAACCGCTCAGCCACTCGAGTGCCAGCAAGCAACCATTCATAAGCCATTGAGAGAATTGCAATATTCCGTCGAAAGGCAATACGGCTCCGACAAGCGCCAGGGGCACTACCACCAGACTGACCAGCGGAATCGCCAACGCATTGGCTACCGGCGAAATCAATGAAATCTGCTGAAAAAGCGCCAGCAGCACCGGCACCAGCGCCAACGTCACGGCCCATTGCACCCGCGCCCAGGCCATCAGCCAATGCGCAGGTTTCAGACGGCCGGATGTCACAAACAGGATGATCGCCACCGCGCCAAAGGACAGCCAGAAACCGGCCGCCAGCACCGACCACGGATCGATCAGCAGCACCACCAGCAGTGCCAAAGCCAGCACTTCCCGCGCCGCGGCGGCCCGCCCCGTCCACAACGCCAACGCAACCACGGCCAGCATGAACACCGTGCGCTGCGCCGGCACCGCAAACCCGGCCAGCAACGCATAAGCCAGCGCCGCCAATAGCCCCGCAACGGCTGCGGCCTTCACCGCCGGCAGCGCCAGCGTCAATCTCGCGCTGCGTCGCCATCCAAAATTGACCAGCGCAAACGCCAGACCGGAGAGCATGGTCACATGCAGTCCGGAAATGCTCATCAGATGATTGACGCCGGTGCGCGTAAAAACCTGCCACTGCTCCGGCGGGATCGCGCGCTGGTCACCCATCACCAGTGCAGCTATAACACCAGCGGCCGGTGCCTCGCCCAGCGCAGACTGGATACGGTCACGCAAACGCTCGCGGGCGCGCTCCACCGCGTAAGCCGGTGATTGCACCTGCGCCTGCAGCCTGCGATGCCCGCCCCTTGGACGCACATAACCGGTTGCGCGGACACCGCGCTCCAGAAGCCAGGCTTCGTAATCGAAACCATGCGGATTAACGAGACCGTGCGGACGCTTCAGGCGCACCGTGAACTGCCAACGTTCGCCAGGATGCACTTCAGGCAATTGTGCCGGCGCCCCGTCGCGGCCGCCGGCACCCCACCACGACAGTACGATGCGTTGCGGCAGTTGTGCATCCGGAGTTTGCAGCTGTTCGACATTGAACTCGAAACGCACGCTGCGTTCATATTGCTGCGGCAACGTTGCCACGACACCAACGAGAGTGATGTCTCGACCCTCCCAATCAGCCGGCAATGCATCAGCCATCCGTACATGCGCCATCCATGCGGCCCAGGCGAATCCGCAGGCCAGCGCCATGATCAGGATGACGGCCTGTCGCAAAATCCGTCGCAGCCCGCCACCGCCCCGCAACAAGACCAGCAGCAGCGGCCCGGCGGCCAGCCACCCCGCCCAGGCCAGCGACGGCAAGACCGGCTGCAGTTGCAGCAGCCAGACGCCTGAGGCAAACAAAAGAAGAATGGGCAGGACCATCGTTCCATAACGCTGCGGTGGAACCGGCGCTGACCGGAGCCGCTACAATGCCGGGACTCACACGCCGAATTCCGCAATGCCGCGCAAGCACTTCCGCAAATACCTGCCCACCCACGCATCGATCACCGGCAACCGTTTTGTCGCCTGGTTCGGGCCGTGGCTGCAGCATCACAATCTGTGGCATCTGCACCGGCGCACCGTCGCGGGCGGGGTTGCGGTTGGACTGTTTTCCGGCCTGATTCCGGGCCCGCTGCAGATCCTCACCGGTGTCATCCTGTCGATCATTTTCCGCGTCAATCTGCCTGTCGCCGCACTGATGACGCTGTACACCAATCCATTAACCATCGTGCCGCTCTATTACCTCGCCTACCGTTATGGCGCACTGTTGACCATGCACGACGCGCCGCATCAAGCACCCGCAGCATTCAGCACCGAAGGCCTGTCCTGGAATCAATGGCTGCCCGCGCTGTTCGACTGGATGGTTGCCATGGGCAAACCCCTGGCAGTCGGCCTGCCGCTGCTGGCCATTACCTTGGCTGCCCTGGGTTACCTGCTGGTGGACAATGCCTGGAAAATTTACGTGCGGCTGGCCTGGCAACGCCGCGCGGAAAAGCGCCGCAAATAATGACGCCCCAGAAGACCCCGTCCTACTGGAAACGCGCAACCCGTGAACTCGGCGCTGCAGACCCGGTAATGGGCGCACTGATCGTGCGTTACAAGGGACTGACGCTGAGCAGCCGCGGCGACGCATTCCAGACGCTCGCGCGTTCAATTGTCGGCCAGCAGATCTCGGTAAAAGCCGCGCAAAGCGTATGGGACCGTTTCGCGGCTGCGGTCGGCGACATGCAAGCCAAACGTGTGCTCCGGCTGAGCGTCGAAGAACTGCGGGCATGCGGACTGTCGGGACAGAAAGTGAATTATCTGCGTGACCTGTCAGCGCGTTTTGCTGAAGGTGCGATTGATGTCAGCCGCTGGCACGACATGGATGACGATGCGCTGATCGACGAGCTGACCGAAGTCAAAGGCATCGGGCGCTGGACAGCCGAGATGTTTCTGATTTTTTACCTGACACGGCCCAACGTATTCCCCCTGGCCGACATCGGCTTGCAGCGTGCGATGGAACTGCATTACAACAAGGGCCGCAAACTGTCCGATCGCCGCATCAGTACGTTGGGCCGTTTATGGTCACCCTGGCGATCGGTCGCCACTTGGTATCTGTGGCGTAGCCTGGATCCGATCCCTGTTGAGTACTGATATTTTGTTCAATAAAAACAGATATTTACGATAACACCTTGGAATCCACCACTATAACCACGGTAACACTGACCCACGCCGAGTTTGTCGCCGCCTACGGGCGCGGGGAAGTCACCGTCAATTTTGATCCCAAAGCCGCAGCGAAATTTCTCAGCGCGCGGCTGCTGCTGCCGCTGTTCATGATGCCGGTGCTGGGCAGCGGCGTGGCACTGGCGCTGGTGGGTTGGGTATGGAGCGGTCTGGCCGTAATAGCAATCGGCATTATCGTGCCGCGGCTGATCAAACGCGGTGCGCCGCACTTCCTGCTGCAACAGTCGCTGAGTGACGCAAACCTCTATCAGGAACTGCTGCGCAACGGCATCATGGAGACGATCAGCTCAACGCACGCGTAAAAGGTTTCAATACGCCGTCATCCAGTTCAAGAATGCGATCGGCGCGCTCCGCCATGCGCGGATCATGCGTGACGATAACAAAACTCGTCTTCGTTTCACGGTTCAACTGCAGCATCAGATCAAACACCGCCTCTGCAGTACGCCGGTCAAGATTACCGGTCGGCTCATCGGCCAGTACACAGGCCGGTCGCGTCACCAGCGCACGCGCCAGCGCGGCACGCTGACGCTCGCCGCCGGACAGCTCACCCGGCGTGTGAGTCAGCCGGTGCTCTAACCCGACCGCAACCAGCATTGCACGAGCCGCCTCCAGTGCCTCGATGCGCGGCGCACGACGGATGATCAGCGGCATCGCCACGTTTTCCAGCGCGCTGAATTCAGGCAGCAGATGATGGAACTGATAGACAAAACCCAGCGCATGATTGCGCACATCGCCGCGCTGCTTCTCGCCCTGCCCCGACAGGGGCTCACCAAGAATACTGACTTCACCGGCGCTCGGCGCATCCAGACCGCCGAGCAGATGCAGCAGCGTGCTTTTGCCGGAACCGGAAGCACCGATGATGGCGATACGCTCACCGGGCATCACATCGAGATCAATACCCAGCAGCACCGGCACCGCATCAACGCTCTCGCGGTAAGCCTTGCGCAGACCGCGACAGGAAATGACCGGACCCGTCGACGCGTTTTTACTCATAACGAAGCGCCTCCGCCGGATTGACCTTTGCCGCACGCCAACTCGGATAAATCGTCGCCAGTATCGACAGCGTGAACGCCACCACGGCGGTCAGAACCACATCACCGGCCTGCAATTGCGACGGCAGATCGGCGATCTGGTAAACATCCTGCGGCATGAATTTAACCTGAAACAGGTTCTCGATGAAAGCAATGATTGCCGCCACGTTGAGCGCACCGAGTATGCCGAAGACGATGCCGCACAAAACGCCGATCGCGCCAATCAATGTACCCTGCACCATGAAGATGCGCATGACATCGCCGGGCGAAGCACCCATCGTGCGCAGGATCGCGATATCCGCCTGTTTCTCCTTCACCACCATAAACAGACTCGACACCATATTGAACGCGGCGATGGCGATAATGAAAAACAGCAGCAGCGACATCATGCGTTTCTCAAGCTCGACGGCACGGAAGTAGGTGGCGTTGAAACGCGACCAGTCACTGACCGACACCTCCGGCGGCAATTGCGCCAGAAGTTCTCGAGCGACCTGACGCGCAAGAAAAAGATCATCCAGCTTCAAGCGCACGCCGCTGACCTGACCATCCATACGGTACAGGCGCTGGGCATCCTCGATATGCACCACCGCGAGTCCGGCGTCGATTTCATAATGACCGATTTCAAAAATGCCGGTCACCGTGAACTGCCTCAAACGCGGCAGAATCCCTGCAGGCGTCACCTGCCCCTGCGGCGCAACCAGTACCACCTTGTCTCCAACAACAACACCCAGAGTCCGCGCCAGCGGCGCGCCAAGCGCAACGTTGTATTCGCCGGAGCGCAGATCATTGAGCGTCCCGGAACGCATATGCGCCCCGATCTCGCTGACTTTGTCTTCCTGCGCGGGATCAATGCCCCGCAAAAACGTGCCGCGCACATTACCGCCGCTGGTCAGCAGGCCCTGGGCCGACACATAGGGCGCCGTCGCCACGACATGCGGATGCTTGGCGGCGATCGCAGCCACTGACTGCCAATCGCGCAGGGATTCGCCGAGACCGCTGATCTGCACATGCGCAACCGCGCTGAGCATCCGCGTGCGCACCTCGCGCTGAAAACCGTTGAACACCGACAGCACGGTAATCAGCACGGTCATGCCCAAAGCAATACCGATCACCGAAATCAGCGAGATCACGGAAATGAAACGGGTACGCTGACGCGCGCGCGTGTAACGCAAGCCTACAAAAAGCGGAAAAGAGTTCACAGGCCGGTGCAAAATTGGAAAGATGCAGTTTGCCACAAATGAAACCTCAACACCCCATGATAGACTCAATGCCAGACGCAGTAATTCCCTCACTGCAGCAGTAATTTGACGTACGACGCATTCGAACGTGCAACTCACCCTGCTCATCCCCGACCTGCTGCCGCCGCCCGGCGCCGAACGCATCACCGCCGGCACCGCGCCGATCCTTCGCCGCATGTGCGGCCGCGGCGTCCTGCAGCAATTTCCGGCGATTGATGTCGAGTCCTGGCTTTGCCAGGCCTTCGAAGTCGAAAAACAGCTCAACTGGCCTGTCGCCCCGCTCACCGCACTGGTCGATGCGCAGCCCGCGCAATCCGGCTTCTGGATGCGCGCCGATCCGGTTCATCTGCAATTGCAGCGCAGCCGGACCTTGTTGATCGCCGCACCTGCGCTGCAAGTCACTGCCGCCGAAGCCACGGCACTGGCCGACACGCTGAACCGGCATTTCGCCGGCGACGGCATTGTGCTGACGGCGGCACAACCGGCACGCTGGTATTGCACGAACAGCGAAGCCTCAGGAATCGAGTCGCCAACGTTGACGGCGCTCGCCGGACGGCCGCTGCCGCGCGCCCAACACGCGGGCCGCTGGCATCGCTGGCTGACAGAATGTCAGATGCTGCTGCACGAACATCCGGTCAACCAGGCTCGCGAACAGCGTGGCGAACCCGCCATCAACAGCCTGCTGCTGTGGGGCGGCGGTGAAAAACCCGCTGTGCCGGGCCGGCATTTTTCGCATGTCTGGAGCGCGGATCCGCTGGCCGCCGCGCTTGCGCTGCAAAGCGGCGCGGAATTCGCAGCAGTACCGAACACGGCTGCAGCATGGCTCGGCGCGCTATCCGGAAAACCAACAGACGGGACGAGGCACCTGATCACCCTCGACCAGGCGCATCATGCCTCCCGTTACGAAGGACCCGAAGCCTGGATGCAAACTGTCGCTGCCCTGGAAGATGGCTGGTTCGCTCCACTCTGGTCAGCGCTCGGCAACGTCGTCACCACACTGGATATTGTCGCCACCAACCACGAGCAATGCCTGCGCCTTGTTCTGCGCCCCGCTGACAGGATGAAATTCTGGAAAAGAACGCCGGACTGGTCAACCATCACCGGGGTTAGAATGTTGTGAGCGGCATTCACGAAGGTGCCCGCAGCACCAAAACGCCGCGCCCTTACGGAACGCCATGGACCCTGCCTTCCTGAACAACAACGGCCTGGAACACCTGCCGAAGTTCGCCATTTCCCTGGTCATCGGCCTGCTGATCGGCACCGAGCGCGAACTCTCGCCTGCAGCAAAAGCGGGAATACGCACCTTCGCCCTGGTCACGCTTTTCGGCACCCTGTCCGGACTGATCGCAGAAGCGTCCGATTCC
>JBILYA010000066.1:0-8541 GCA_044378065.1 Burkholderiales bacterium
TGTTGTGCCTTGTCAATTTGCAGGCTTTCCCCTAGGCTTTGCCGCTCAATATTTCCCCCTGTCTTTTTGGAGATCACCATGAACGACATGCTGCGTGAAGACCTGCTGGCCCTCGTATCCAACCGCACTACCGTATCGCGCCGTGAATTTGTCGCCGGATCGCTGGCCGCCGGCTTCGCCCTTGCTGCGCAGCCGGTTTGCGCGCAAACGATGATTACCACCGATGCCACCGGCCTCACCGCCGGTGAAGTGAAGATCCCGACAGCCAATGGCGACATTCCCGCTTACCGCGCGATGCCGGCCAACGGCAAGAACCTCGCGACCATCCTTGTCGTGCAGGAAATATTCGGCGTGCACGAACACATCAAGGATGTCTGCCGCCGTTTTGCCAAGCTCGGTTATCTCGCGATTGCACCGGAAATGTTTTACCGGCAGGGCGATGTGTCGAAGCTGGCTGACAACAAGGAAATTTTTGCCAAGGTCGTCAATTTCGTGCCGGACGCGCAGGTGATGAGCGACCTCGATGCCTCGGTCGCATGGGCGGGTAAAAACGGCGCCGATGGCAAGCGTCTCGGCATCACCGGATTCTGCTGGGGTGGCCGCATCACCTGGCTGTATACGGCGCACAACAAAAACGTCAAAGCCGGCGTGGCCTGGTATGGCCGCCTTGTCGGTCAGGGCAGTGAGATGACGCCGAAACATCCGATCGACCTCGTGGACCAGATCAATGCACCGGTGCTGGGCCTGTATGGCGGCGCCGATGCCGGCATCCCCAATGACACAGTCGACAAGATGAATGCGGCACTGAAGGAGAAGGGCAAGCCGTCGATGATTCATCTTTATCCGGATACCCCGCATGCCTTCCATGCTGACTACCGGCCGAGCTTCCGTAAGGAGCAGGCGGAGGATGGCTGGAAACGCGCCACGGAATGGTTCAAGAAAAACGGTGTTTGAGCGTTTCTTCAGACATTGACCACACGGGGCCCGCGGGCCCCGTGTTTTTTTGTTAGTGTCGGAGCTTGATCAGTATTTGATGCGCATCGTGACTGAACAGAATCCGGATTTCTCAGATCGCAAGTCCTGGCCGCTGGCGCAGCGCGTCGGTCACATCGAGCCCTTCCACGTGATGGCGCTGCTCGCACGTGCCCGTGAACTCGAGGCCGCCGGCCGCAGCACCATTCATATGGAGATCGGCGAGCCGGATTTTGCGACACCGGAAGCGATTCGCAAGGCCGGTGCGCAGTCGATTGAGCGGGGTGAAACTTTTTACACGCCGGCGCTGGGGCTGCCGGCACTTCGTCAGGCCATCGCCGGGTTTTACCGCAGCCGTTACGGCGTTACGGTCGCGCCCGAACGCATCATTATTACGCCCGGCGCCTCCGGCGCGCTGCTGCTGGCGACTGCGGCGCTGGTCAATCCCGGCGACGAAGTGCTGCTCGCTGATCCCGGTTATCCGGCCAACCGTCATTTTGTGCGGCTGATGGATGGTGTGCCGGTGGGTATCGCGGTCGGACCGGACAGCAATTACCAGTTGCGCAGCGAGCATCTGCAGCAGCACTGGAGTGCCCGCACCAAAGCCGCGCTGGTCGCCACACCGTCGAATCCCACCGGAACGCTGATCGAGCCGGACGAGTTGTCTGCCATGGCGCAATTCGCCGCGGCCCGCGGTGGCGCACTGATCGTCGACGAGATTTATCACGGTCTGGTTTATGACGGTGAGGCGCAGACGGCATTGGCCTTGCGTGACGATGTGTTCGTGATCAACAGTTTTTCCAAATACTTCAATATGACCGGGTGGCGACTCGGCTGGCTGGTGGCACCCGAACGTTATGTCGATGCCATCGACCGCATCGCGCAGAACATCTTCCTCGCGGCATCAACGCCCGCCCAGTATGCCGCGCTGGCGGCGTTTGAGCCGGAGACGCTGGCATTGCTTGATGCGCGACGTGACGAGTTCCGTGCGCGCCGGGATTTCCTGCTGCCGGCGCTGCGTGGTCTCGGATTCGGCGTACCCCAAGTTCCCCAGGGTGCGTTTTACATCTATGCCAGGAGCGCGGAGTTGGCGCCCGACAGTTATGTTTTTGCCCGCGAGCTATTGGAGAAGGCGGGTGTGGCGATTACCCCCGGCATCGATTTCGGCGCGAACGCCGCGCAGGAGCATTTGCGATTCGCCTATACCGTTCCGGTGGACCAGCTTGGCGAAGGTGTGGACAGGATTGCCCGTTTTCTAAAACGGTGAGGTGTGCGGTTCAGCCGATCGCGCGTACGATCAGCGAAATGCCGCTGATCACCAGCAGGCCACCCATCACCCGGATCACGGTTTCCCGCGACAGGTTGAGGTGCAGGTGGTGTCCTGTCCAGACACCCAGCGCCATCACCGGCAGCAAGGCTGCTGCGGCAACCAGCGCTGTCGGAGAATACAGTCCCGCGGCAATAAACAGCGCAATGCGTGCCAGCGTGGTGAACATGAAAATTACCGGCATGGTGGCGCGGATCTGTGTCGGATCGCCGCCGCGGCCGGCGAGGTAGAACACGTAAATCGGCCCGCCGATCCCGAATACCGCTGAGGTTGCGCCGCCGAAAGCGCCGATCGGCGCTGCAGCCCAGCGCGGCAGCGGGAAACCCTTGCCGCTGCGCAGCACGTAGGACGCGCCGAACAGCATCACGAATGCGCCGAGGCTGCCCAGCAGCAGTTCCGGATGCATGCGCACCAGCAGCCACACGCCGGCGATGATGCCCAGTCCCATGAACGGAATCAGCAGCATCAGTTCGCGGCGCATCAGGTCGGCGCGCAGCCGCAGTCCCATGTTGAAAGCGCCGATGCAGTCGAGAATCACAAAAAACGGCACCACGAACTTCAGCGGAAACAGGTGGGCCAGCAGCGGCACCGCGATCAGCGTTGAACCGAAACCGGAGATGCCGAACACGACATAGGCCGCGAACACGATCAGCGGCGCGAAGATCAGGATTTGGGGTTGCAGCAGGTCGGCAATCAGCATCGCGCCGAGTATAACCGGTAGAATTCACGCAGCCGCAGGACGGTTTCCGCCGTTGTCCGGCAAGCATCAACAGATCACCAGGACTTCACCGTTTCATGACCCAGCTTATCCTGATCCGCCACGGCGAAACGCTGTGGAACACCGAGCGCCGCATGCAGGGCCAGCTCGACAGCCCTTTGACTGAACGCGGCCTGTGGCAGGCGCAGCAGCTCGGCATCCGCCTGAAGAATCAACCGTTCACCACGCTGTACTCCAGCGACCTGCCGCGCGCTGCGCGTACCGCTGAACAGATCGCCATCGTCACCGGACACAACATCCTCACCGATGAACGCCTGCGCGAACGTCATTTCGGCGTTTTCGAAGGCATGACCCAGAAAGAAATGCAGGTCTGCGACCCGGAAAGCTATGAACGTTTCATGTCACGCGACCCGCAGTACGCGGTGCCCGGCGGTGAAAGCCCGGCAGCTTTTTTCGCGCGCTGCCGCGCCGCTTTGGAAGAACTCGCGCAGCGCCATGCCGATGAAACCATCGCCATCGTCACCCACGGTCTGGTGCTCGATTCGGCATACCGCGCTGCGACCGGACTGGCGCTGGATGCGCAACGCCCGGTGCCGCTGGTCAATGCCAGCCTTAACTGGTTTGCTTTTGACGGCAGCCGCTGGAGCGCCGGTGCCTGGGGGGATGCCGAGCATCTCGGCCCCGACGGGGTCACCATTTTCGGTGACCGCCGGATCTGATTAAAAATAATCAATAAAAACATATATTTATGAGTGACCCCGGGGCGCTGCCGGTGATCATTGTCCATGGCCTGTGGGTGCACGGTCTGGTAATGGAATATCTAGCGCATCAACTGAAAGAAGACGGTTTCGACGCCCACACCTGGTCCTATCCGACGATGCGTCAGACCCTGTCGGAAAACGCCGATCATCTCGCGGCGTATTGCAACAGTCTCGGCTTGAAGCGCTTGAACCTCGTTGCGCACAGCATGGGCGGCCTGGTGGCGATGAAAATGTTGGAACGCACGCCGGCCATCATCTGCGAACGGCTGGTGCTGATCGGCACGCCATACACCGACAGCGCCGCAGCGCGCCGGCTCGCACAATTTCCCGGCGGCGACTGGTTGCTCGGACGCAGCATCCGCGAATGGCTTGATGAGACGCGTCCGAAGTTGCGGGCGCGGCAGGCCGGGGTGATTGCCGGCACGCGCGGCTTCGGTCTCGGCGCGCTGATCGGTGCCGACCTGCCGCAGCCGCACGACGGTGTTGTCGCCGTCGAGGAAACCGCGGTGCCCGGGATCACGGAGCGTATCGAGGTGCATGCCGGTCATACCGAGATGCTGTTTTCTTCCGAAGTGGTCCGGCAATGCGGCGCCTTCCTGCGACACGGACGTTTCGAGCCGGCGTCCTGATGATGCGTCGCGCCGCATTATTGCTGGCCCTGCTCTTGCTTTCCGGTTGCGGCAATCTCGGCTACTACTGGAAATCCGTCGGCGGCCAGCTGGAGATCTGGCAGCGCGAAGCGCCGATTGAGCGTCTGCTTGCCGACCCCGCGCTGGACCCCAAACTGAAGGCGCAGTTGGAGCGCGCCCTGCGCATCCGGGAATACGCCAGCCGCGAACTGGGTCTGCCCGACAACCGCAGTTACCGCGCTTATGCCGATCTGGCACGCCCTTTTGTGGTGTGGAATGTATTCGCCGCGCCGGAGTTTTCAATCGAAGCGCGGCAATGGTGTTTTCCTTTCGCCGGCTGCGTCGGTTACCGCGGTTATTTCAGCGAAACCGAGGCGCGCGACCAGGCCAAATCACTGGCGGCTGACGGTTACGATGTTCATGTTGGCGGCGTGCCGGCCTACTCGACCATCGGCTGGTTCGCTGATCCGCTGCTGAACACCTTCATTCATTATCCCGAACCGGAGCTGGCGCGGCTGCTGTTTCATGAACTCGCACATCAGGTCGTTTACGTCAAGGACGACACCGTGTTCAACGAATCTTTCGCCACCGTGGTTGAACAGGCTGGCGTGATGCGCTGGATGAACACGCACGGCAGTGAAGCCGATCGCAGGCAATTCGCACAGCTGCAGCGTTTTCGCGCCGACTTTCGTGAACTGGTGATGCGCACCCGCCGTGATCTCGCAGCACTCTACGCGGGTGATGCGCCGCCGGATGAAAAACGCCGGCGCAAGGCGGAGGCCTTCGATGCCCTGAAACGCGCCTATGCGGCGCAGCGCCAGGACTGGGGCGGTTTTGCCGGCTACGACCGCTGGTTTGCGCAACCGTTGGGAAATGCCCACCTCGCGGCCGTGTCCTTTTACACGCAGCAGGTGCCGGCTTTTGAAGCCCTGCTGCAGCAGCAGGGCAATGATCTCGGGCGCTTTTACGCGGCCGTGCGTGAACTTGCCGCGTTGCCGTTGGCCGAACGTCATCAGCGGCTGTCGGCATTGCAATCCCGCTGATGCACGCATTGTTATAATCCCCAACTGATTTCGAAGGAGATTCCCGCATGAAACTCACCAGCAGCAGCTTCGGCGACGGTCAGCCGATTCCGGCCGAATTCGCCTTCTGTGCCCCCGATGCCAAGACCCATTGCACGCTCGGCGCCAACCGCAATCCGCAGCTGGCCTGGAGCGACCTGCCGGCCGGCACGAAATCGCTCGTCCTGATCTGTCATGACGTTGATGTGCCGTCCAAACCCGATGACGTGAATCAGGAAGGCCGCGAAATCCCGGCCTCGCTGCCGCGCGTTGATTTTTTCCATTGGGTGCTGGTCGATCTCGATCCCGTGTCTGGCGCAATTACAGCAGGCGAGTTTTCGAATGCGGTGACAGCGCGGGGCAAGACTGGGCCCGCAGGTCCGCGCGGTACGCGCCAGGGCATCAATGACTACACCGCGTGGTTCGCCGGTGACAAGGACATGAAAGGCGACTACTTCGGTTACGACGGTCCCTGTCCGCCGTGGAACGACAGCATCAAGCACCATTATGTATTCACCTTGTACGCGCTGGATGTGGCGAAATGTCCGGTTGCCGGCAAATTCGGCGGCGCCGACGTACGTAATGCGATTGGCGGTCATGTGCTGGGCGAAGCCAAACTCACCGGCCTCTACACGCTGAACCCGAAAGTGAAACTTTGACCGGAATGGTTGTTCGGCAAAGGCCGGTGAACGCCGGCCTTTTTTGTTGGCACTGATTCACTTGAAACCCCGCACCCCAGAAGACATCGAACACCGGCTGCGCAATCTGCCGCAGCCGACCTATCCGGAAGATCTGCCGGTGGTCGGCAAGCGCGAGCTCATTGCGCGTGCGATTGCCGAAAACCAGGTGGTCATCGTCTGCGGAGAAACCGGCTCGGGCAAGACCACGCAGCTGCCGAAGATCTGTCTTGAGCTGCAGCGCGGCGTGCACGGCCTGATCGGTCACACCCAGCCGCGGCGCATTGCGGCGCGCACCGTGGCGACACGCATTGCGCATGAGCTGAAAAGTCCGCTGGGTCACGCCGTCGGCTACAAGGTGCGTTTCGCCGACAAGCTGTCGCAGAACACCTATGTCAAGCTGATGACCGACGGCATCCTGCTCGCCGAAACCCAGGGTGACCGTGATCTGCGCGCCTACGACACGCTGATCATCGATGAGGCGCATGAACGCAGTCTGAACATCGACTTCCTGCTCGGTTATCTGCGCCGGCTGATGCCGCGCCGGCCCGATCTGAAGATCATCGTGACCTCGGCAACCATCGACGCCGAGCGGTTCTCCAAGCATTTTGAAATCAACGGCAAACCGGCGCCGGTGATCGAGGTGTCGGGGCGCACGTATCCGGTGGAAGTGCGTTATCACCCGCTGACCAAAAACGAAAAGCAGGAAGAGAAGGATCTCGACGAAGCCGTTGTCGACGCCGTCGCCGAGTTATGGCGTGAACGCTCGGGCGGCGATGTGCTGGTATTCCTGCCCGGCGAACGTGAAATCCGCGAGACGGCCGAGGCCCTGCGCAAAAATCATCCCAAGGGCGCGGAAATTCTGCCCTTGTATGCACGACTTTCTTTTGAAGAGCAGGATGAGGTTTTCCGTGCGCATGGTGCGCGGCGCATCGTGCTCGCCACCAACGTCGCCGAAACCTCGCTGACTGTGCCGGGCATTCATTACGTCGTGGATACCGGGCTGGCGCGGGTCAACCGTTACAGCTACCGCAACAAGGTCGAGCAGCTGCAGATCGAGAAGGTGTCGCGCGCCTCCGCCAACCAGCGCGCCGGCCGCTGCGGTCGCGTGGCTGCAGGCGTGGCGATCCGGTTGTATGACGAGGACGATTACAACGCGCGGCCGCAGTACACCGATCCGGAAATCCTGCGCTCTTCGCTGGCGCATGTGATCCTGCGCATGAAGGCGCTGCGCATCGGCGATGTCGAGGATTTTCCCTTCCTCGAGGCGCCGACGCCGCGGATGATCACCGACGGATATCAACTGCTGGCCGAACTCGGTGCGGTCGATGCGCAGAAACAGCTCACACCCGTCGGCTGGCAGCTCGCCAAATTCCCGATTGATCCGCGTATCGCGCGGATGATCATTGCCGCGAAACAGGAGAGCTGCCTGCGCGAAGTGCTGATTATTGCTTCCGCGCTGTCGGTGCAGGATCCGCGCGACCGTCCCTTCGACAAGTCGGAAGCTGCGGACCGCGCGCACGCGCAGTTCGCCGATGCCAAATCGGACTTCATGAGTTATCTGAAGCTCTGGGATTTTTTCGACGAGTCAATCAAACACAAGCAATCCAACCGCAAACTCGCACAGCAGCTGGCTGAACTGTTCCTGTCGCAACGCCGGATGCGCGAATGGCGCGATATCCATGGCCAGCTGGCGTCATTGACCGCCGAGCTCGGGCTTCAGGTCAATGAAAAGCCGGCGACCGAGGATCAGATCCACCGTGCCTTGCTTGCGGGTCTCCTTGGTAATATCGGTTTCAAGAACGAAGAGGGCGAGTATCTCGGCGCACGCGGCATCAAGTTCACGATCTTTCCGGGCTCGGGCCTGCGCAAGGCGCAGCCGAAGTGGGTGATGGCCGGTGAGCTGGTGGATACCGCAAGGCTGTATGCACGCTGCGTTGCGCGTATCGAGCCGGAATGGATCGAGCCGCTGGCGCGCGATCTGGTCGACCGCCACTACTTTGATCCGCACTGGGAGCGTGAACGCGCGATGGTCACGGCCTATGAGCGCGTCACCTTGTACGGCATCACCATCGTGCCCAAGCGCCGCGTGCATTACGGCCCGATCAATCCGAAGGAGGCGCGGGAGATCTTCATCCGCCAGGCGCTGGTCGCCGGGGACTACGCCACGCCTGCAAAATTCATACAACAAAATCAAAGGCTTATAAAGGAAGTTCAGGGGCTGGAGCACAAGGCGCGTAAACGCGATGTGCTGGTCAGTGACGAAGTGATTTTCGCTTTTTATGACGAACGGATCGCGCAGGACATCGTCAACGGTGCGGGTTTCGAGCAATGGCGCAAGACGGTCGAGCAGAACAATGCTGACCATCTGCTGCTGACGCGCGACTACCTGATGC